>NZ_JCAMRN010000020.1:0-42645 GCF_059620965.1 Geobacter sp. PheSNFMC | reverse complement strand
GAAGATCCCCGTTTCGTTCGCCGTGATCAGGTTCTCCGCGATGAGGGCGTTGCCGATGTACGAGCGGATGCCGATGGTGTTGTCCTGAAAGGTCGAGCGGCGGATCCGGACCGGGCCGCTTCTGAAGCGCATGCCGCCGAAATTGTGCCGAATCAGGCAATCGGTGACGGCGAGATCCGTGAAATGACTGTGAATGCCCCAGGTGGCGTACTCGACGATGCAGTTGGAGATGACGCTTCCCGTGGCGTATTCCAGCAGGATTTCGTTCCAGTCGGAGGGCCCTTTGCGGTCGACAGAGGTGAACCGGATCGTGCCGTCCCGTTGTCCCGATGCAAGGAGCTTGCCCTTGATCTCAAGGCCGGTGCCGGCGGCGAACTGCACCGTTGTTCCCGGGGCAACGGTCAGGGCCGCGCCGGGGAGTACCGTCGTGGGGACGGCCACGGTGATGACGCCGCGCCAGACCGTATCGGCGGCCACGGTCGCCAGCGGCCAGACAAAGGGGGTGGGAGCGGCCCCCGGCCGGCCGCAATCGACACGCCCCAGCCGCGGATCGTCCCGCTGGTCGTTGATCACCTGGGCCGGGTCCCGTCCCCCCCACCAGTTGCCGGGGGCGGAAACATCGCCGCTACCGTCCAGATCGATGGCATAGAGACCGTTCCCGGCGAAATTGTTGCCGCTGATGATCCCGGCAAAGGACAGGATTCCCATCCCCCGTTCGCCGTTGTCGGCAATCAGGTTCCCCGTGATCAGGGAGCCGGAATCCTGGATGTTGAAGCCGCTCAGGCCGTTGGCCGTCACCGCGTTGCCGGCGAACTCGACAGAGTCGACGTTTTTCAGGGAGATGCCCGTTTCGGCGTTGCCGGAGATGCTGTTGCGGTTGACCTCGCCGTGGTAGAGATCGGCCGCCATGAGGCCGAACCGGTTGCCGTCGAACAGGTTCTCCCTGACCGTTACCGCTCCTTCGCGCAGGCGGAGCCCTTCCCTGCCGTTGGCCACGATCCTGTTCCCGCGGACCGTGAGGGTGGTGCGGAAGAAATTCCCTCCCACCTGGTTGCCGCAGAGCAGGTTGTCCACCAGTTCAACCTCAGAATCGCGCCCCTGAACCCCGCTCTTATTGCCGCAAAGGGTGTTGCCGTGCAAGGCCACCACCGACTCCTGGAACTGGATGCCGCGGTAGTTGTTCGTGAGGGTGGTGTTATGGATCGCCACCGTGGAGAAGTGGAAGTGAAGCCCCCGGTAGGCGTGCTCAATCCGGCAGTGTTCCACCAGGTTCTGGCCTGCCGAGCTGTTCATGATGTTGACGGCATCCCAGTCACCCATGCGCCGGTCCTTTTCGGCGGAACGGAAGGTGATGGGGCGGTCGGGAGTCCCCTTGGCCAAAAGGCGCCCCTGGATCATGATCCCGTTTTCGCCGATGCCGTCGCCGTTGGTGTCCCGCCGGGTAAACTCGACGATCGTTCCCGGCAGGATGACCAGGCGGCTCCCCTCCGGCACCCTCACCGTGCCGTCCACCAGGATTCTCCCCTGCCACAGGGTCTCGCCCAGCAGGACCATGTCCTGGTACCGGCGGCTGAGCGGCGCCTCCTCGTTGACCGGCGGCCCCTTCGGCAGGGTGTGGGGCCGGACCGCTGCCGTGTGGGCGTCCTTCTTCCGGTTGCGGGCCACCTCGGTGGCATGGGCGGTCACCCGGGCACCCTGAAGGGATACGACGCCGTAATCGTTCTCGATGATCCGCGCACCCTCCACCGTGATCCGCGACGCTGCCCCCTGCGCCACCAGGCCGTACCGGTTTTCCCGAAGCGTCGACGAGGAGAGATGCAGCGTCCCCTCCACCACGGAGATCCCGCTGTCGGCGTCGGCGACCAGGCATTCCCTGATGGCGGCGGTGCCGCCGTCGATGAGGATTCCCGCCCAGCTTCCCGCCCTCTTCTCCTGGCCGGAAAACCGGACCGGAGCCGTCACGGTGCCCTCAACCGCCAATCTCCCCCGGATGGTTATCTCCGTGAGGGGCGAGAGATATTCGGGGTCGGTCTTGGTGCTTTCCGCGGCCGCGACCGTGACGACGGTGCCGGCCCGGACGGTCAGGGTGACCCCCTCGGGCACGACGACGTCTTCCGTGACCGTGACGTTCCCCTGCCAGACCGTATCGGACGTTATCACCCCGGCGATCGCGCCGGCGGGGAGGCCGAACAGCAGGGCGGACAGCAGCGTCAGGGAAAGGGCGGCAATTCTGGCGAGCGGCATGGGTTCGAGCATAGTCTCACAAAAAGCAAAAGAGGTGCCGACGAATACGGTTCGGCACCTCTTTTAGGGATTGTGGCCGGTTTCTCAGCAGGGATGAACCACCGCACTCCCGACAACCCTCGGACGGATATAGCTTTTTTTCTTCACCTGATTTTCCTCCTTTGTTTCCGTGCGTACCGCACTCTGTGCATCTGCCGGGAACGACCTTCCAGCCGATGCCCTTATCGTTCCGTTGCCGGTGCCGGAGCAGGGCAGCCGCCGATGATTTCGCCGGCTGCCCTGCTCCGGCCTCGCCTGCTACTTGTCGTCGGACCAGCGCGGCGTCGGCTGGAAGTGGCAACTGACGTTCCAGCAACTGCCGGTGGCATCCGGGGACTGCTTCGAGTACCACTGTCCCTTATCGGCGTTGAACTTGTACGTCGGATCGATCTTCACGTTCACTGCCGACTTCTTCTGCTGGGTGCTGCCGCCGGCCCAGACCGACTCGTCGCCCACGTGGGCCGCGGCACCGTCGTAGTGGCAGGTGAGGCATGGGGTGAAGCCCTGGGACGGCCGCAGGTTCGACATGAGGTGACCCAGCTTCACGTGGGCGCCGCCGCCACCCGAGTAGTTCTCGAGACGTGCCGTCGAGTAGTTGGCCTGGCTGGCAACGAAGCCCCTGGGAGTCGGCGGGTAGCCGTGACACTCGTCGCATGCCTTCGGCTTGAAGGCAAACGTGTTGCGGTGGGAGTGGCAGTTCAGGCAGCCGGTTGTGGGGTGGCCGGCCCCCTCGTTGACGCCGCGCCGATAATGGCTCGTTTTGGTGTGGCAGGTCTGGCATACGCCGCGGTACGGAGCCTGTAGCTGCACGAGATCGGCCGTGGTGGCATAGCTGATGGTGGAGGTCAGTGCCCCGAAAACAAGGGTGGTCCGGACCATGGCCCGGTTGCCGGTGCCGTGGACGTCATGGCAGGTCTTGCACTCCATGGTGTAATTGCCCAGGTCCACGGCATGGCGGGTCACATTGCGCCTGGTGGCGGTGGGAACCTTGATGGCGTCATTGTGGCAGCCTGCGCAGAGGGTGTAGTCGTTCACGGCGATCCGCTTCTGGTCGCCCGAAGTGCCGTTGATGTGCCCGCTGTCGGCATCGTGGCAGCTTGCGCACTGGCGGCTGGCGTCGAAGCCGGCCCCGGCCTGGCCGTGGCCGCTGGCGGTGAAGTTCGTTTTTGCCGGTGCGGTCTTGCCGCCGATGACCGAGAGGAGCCCCGTGTGACAACTTTCGCAGGTCACGCGGCCCGAGGTCCAGGTGGCGCCGTTCTTGTGGCAACTGGACGTACAGTTGGCCGAAACCACCTGGACGGAGCCGTTCACGTGGGTGGCAGCCGTTGAGGTCGTGTAGGTGTGGCAGCTCTGGCAGGCGGATACCGTTGCCCCCAGGATGGCCTTGGGACCATAGTCGAGGGTCAGGTGGGCCGCGTGGCCGTTGGTCCCGATGGTCTGGGCGCTCGTGGCGGCGATGGTGGGGGTGGCGTAGTGGCACTTACCGCACGCGCCGGTCGTCGGATCGACCCACTGGGGAGTCGTCACCGGCGCGCCGCCGCGGCCGTCGCCGTGGCATCCGGCAACGCTGCAGGTCGCCGTGTTCACATTGTAGGTACCGCTGCCGACGTTGATGGTTCCCCGGGCGACGCCGTTGAAGACGACGGTTTTCACGCCATCCACGTGGACCGATTTGTCCTTGATGGTGGAAGGGCCGCTGAGCGTCGCGTAGTGGCAGTTCTGGCAGTTCATGATCCCTGCGTTGAAGTGGGCCGGGTGGGCGTTGGTCAGGGGGAATGCCGCGTGGCACGAGCCGCAGCCCGACAGCGTGCCCACGCCATTGCCCCACGTGAACGTCGTATTGCCCGGCGCGCCGACCACGGCCTGCAGCGAAGCGTTGCGGGGAGCGCCGTCCGAGTGGCAGTAGGTCGCCGTACAGGTGCCTTTGCCGGCCGGGTTGTAGGTGGGGTTGGCGCCGGAACCGATACTGGCGATGATGCCGGTCTTGTCGACGAACACATCCTGGAACGTGCCGGTATTGTGACTGAACCCCTTGTGGCACTGGTCGCACGCTATGCTGTAGTTGGCCCCGCCGCCGGCATGCCGGGCGTGGGGGGTCTGGGTTTCGTTCTTGAACACACCGGAGGTTGAATAGTCACGAACGCCGTCCTTGCCGTAGCCCGACGGCCCGCCGGCCGTGTTGACGGTGGGGGGAAAGCCGTGGCACTGGGTACAGTTGGCCGAGAAGCCCTGGGAGTGGGTGTGGCAGCTCCGGCAGTCGGCTGCGTTGGTGCTCGAGTGCTGCCCGATGGTGCCCGGCAGGGGCGAGTGGCAGGCCAGGCAGACGCCGAAGGCATCCTTGTTCCAGTTTTTCCGGGCAACCGAGGTGTACTGGTACATGACCTTGGCGTTGCGGACCGCCCCGTACTGGGTGGAGATGTTCATGTACCGGTTGATGAGATAGGCGTTGGGGGCGGTCCCGTCAGCCTCGTCCACGTGGCCGCCGTGGCAGTCGGCGCACTGGACGTTCTGGTTCTTGGTGCCGTTGTGGTTCTTGACGCGGGCAGTGGTGTTTGCCGGGTCGTCGGCCGACTTGTGGCAGTTGGTGCAGATGTTGGGATCGCTGACGGTCCTTCCCTTCAGGTCCGTGCGCAGCAGCATGCCCCGGGAAGTGGAAAGGAGCCCCATCCGGGCGCTTGATGCATTGTCGAAGGTGCGGCTATTGGAATCAGTGTAGTGCACCCCGTGACAGGTGGTGCAGACGACCGCGCCGCTGCGCGACATCCTCATGGCCGATGTGGGGTTGGCCGGGTTGCTGTTGCGCGGCGGGCTGTAGAATTCGTCGGGCCGGGCCGCGGCCTTGGTCGAGTAGTTCACCGTGACGGGGTGGGTTCCCCTGGTGTGGTCAACGGTCTTGCGGGGCCGGTGGCAGTCGAGGCAGAGCTGGTCCTCGTCGTTGCGCACCCGGAGGAACGGTTTCGAGTTGTAGGCCGATGAATAGAGGTCGTGGATGTTGTGGCAGCGGGCGCAGGACACGGTTCCGATGAGGAGCGACTTGGTGAGCCTGACGTCCGTGGGAGCCACCGCGCCCGCCTTGGGCACCACGTCCTTGCCGATCCAGTTGTGGGAGGTCTGGTACGTCACCGCAGGCCGGGCACTCGTCCAGGTGCGGAAGGGGTTGGCGAAGTCGGCCATAGCAAAGGGCTTGCCTGAGCCGTAGGGATCGCTCGGGTTGTGGCAGGTGAGGCAGACGTTGTTGTAGCCCGTGGAACCGAGGGTGCTGTGAACGGTATGGCAGGAGGAACACTTGTAGCCCTTGACGCTGCCGAGTTCGTGGGGAAAGTCGATGGCCCACGCGGCGATCGGGACGAAGAGCGCCACTAGTGCCGTGACGAGGGTCCTCAGTGGTATTCCGTTCATGGTTGGCTCCCGGACAATTGCACAAAAAGCATTAACATTATTTGTTGTGACAGGCGAGGCACATGGCACTCCCCTCATTGCTGCGGGTGAGGAACGGCGTCAGGGATTTGTCCCCCACGCCGGTGTCCTGCCGGTCATAGGTGTAGCCGTAGGCCACGTGGGGGTCGTGGCAGGTGGAACACTCCATCCGGTCGCGGTTGGGACCGAAGAACCGCAGCCCCTGGGACTTGGGGGTCTCAATGGGCCTCAGCGACGAGAGCCCCGCATCCACTTTTTCCTGGTAGGCTGCGGCATAGGAAAAAGAGATGGGGTGATCGTCCATGAGGTTGTTCCCCGCATAGGGATCCGCATCGCTCTTTCCCAGGTTAGCCCGGTAACCGCTGCCGAACATGGGAAGGTTGAGGGAGAAGTCCCCGGTCGGATGCGCGCCGAAAGGGTCGTCGTAATCGCCCCCGATGTCGACCTTCCGGTCACTGCCAGCGGCAATCCCGTAGTTGCCGGTATGGATGACGTTGATGGCGGTCCTGCCGTCATGGCAGGAGAGGCAGAGCAGGGATTCGGGTCCCGGCGCGGTCACCGCCTTGGCCGTGCTCGTCAAGGTTGCCGACGAGGTGTACATTTTGAATGCCTGGGTCGGCATAACCTTGTTCCAGAGTGGCTTGGCCGGCTCCGAATGGTGCGGCGTATGGCAGAAAATGCAGACCTGATCGACACCGAGGCTCACGAAATGGCGCTGCCCCTGGGTGAGCCCGCTGCCCGCATCCGTATTGTTGGACATATTGTGGGCCGTCCAGCGGATATTGTTGTTCCCCGCGTGGACAGCCGTCCAGGCCGTCATCACCATTCCTAGTATCACCGCTTGCACAACACTCTTCATCCGTGCGACCTCGTTCCGTATAGATCCGTTTTCAGGCTGCGTCCCGGCACCAATCCGGCCGATTCCCTACCAGCTTTGCAATCCGAGTGCCTTTCTCAGGATCAGAAGCGCGTCCACCAGGTCAATGACCCCGTTGGGCCGGGCCTTGCCCTGATAGAGGGGGCCGATGTCCCCGCTGGCCAGATGGGATGCGGTGGGAGCCATCTGGCCGGTGAAGATCCTGAGCGCCACCAGGGCGTCGAGCACCGTGACCTTGCCGTCGCCGTTCACATCGCCGTCAGGTGCCCGCACCACCAGGGTCCGGACCGTGCTGTTGCCCGCGGCATCGGTGGCCTTCACCGCCAGCGAATCGGGATCGTAGCCTCCCAGCGTCAGCACCGCGTGCCAGGTGCCGTCCGTAACCGCGACCTCGCCGGCGGCGCCGCTGCTGTCCTCCACGACCACGGTCGCGCCATGCTCCACCGTTCCGGACAACTCAGCCGGATAGGCGGTATTCACTTCGTTGAGCGACAGGGCGGGCGGGGTCACGTCGTAGATGAGGGTCCGCGTCACCACACCGGCGTTGCCCGCGGCATCCGTGACCCGGACGGTGACCGCGTGGGCACCTTCGTCGGCAAGGTGCACCGCCAGGGAGAATGCCCCTTCGGCCATGGTTACCTCAACCGGCACACCGTCCACTTCGGCAGTCACCGTCACGGGGCTCGTGTCGCTCACGCTCCCCACCAGCCCCACGACCTGACGATTGACCGCCATGTCCTGGGCCGGCGAGGTAATGACGATCGCCGGGCTGCCCGCATCATAGGTCAGGGTCCGCTTCACCGCGGTCGTGTTGCCGGCGAAATCCACCGCCACCACTTCGATCGTATTGAGCCCCTGTTCGAGCGTCACGTCGGCACTCCAGACGCTGCCGTCGAACCGTGCCGGCTGGCCCGCAACCGTTACGGTGGCAGCCTGGTCGACGGTGCCGCTGACGGTCACGTGTCCGACGGCAACGAAGGCCCCGTCCGCCGGTGTCGTGAAGGTCACCACCGGGCGGTCGATATCGAAGATGATAGTGCGCGCATTCACGGTCAGGTTGCCCGCAAGGTCGGCAGCGGCAACGGTAATGACGTTGGCCCCGGGGCTGAGCGTCACCGCCGTGCTGCCGGCACCGTTCGTCATCGCGACCGGCTGGCCGTTCACGGTAACCTCACCCGGATGCGCATCGCTCGCCTCGACCCGTACGTTCTGGACCTGTTCGCTGGTATAGCTGCCATCGGCAAGGGCCGAGACCGTAAGGACCGGAGCGGCGGTATCGAGAATCGCGGAGAAAGCGGCCAGGGCTGCCGCGCTCAGGGGACGCACCGCCTTCACCGTTACGCTGTTCACGCCGGGGGCGAGCATGACCGTATGGCTCCAGGTATCGCCGAACACCGTGGCATTGGCGGTGGCGCCGGTGGCCGCGTTGGTCACGGTAACCGCGCAACCGGGTTCCACTGCCCCGGAGATGTGCTGGGCAAAAACATTGGTCACGGAAGCGGGAACGCTATCGATCGTCAGATAGGGGGCCTGCTGCAGATAGGTGACCGATGCGGTTTTGGTGCTGGTATTGCCGGCCGCATCCCGGGCAATGACCGTCAGGACGGTTTCACCGGGGGCAAAGCCGGTGAGGGAGACTCTCCAGGTGGACGGCGTCGGGAAGGAAAGCGTGCCCACCGTGGTCCCGCCGCCGGCCGTCACCGTTACCGATGCCCCTGCCTCCACGGTGCCGTGAAGTTCGAGCGTCGGCGTGTAGAAGGGGCTCACCAGCGGATCGATGTCAAGGGCGGGCGGGATTGTGTCGGTTGTCAGACCGCCGCCGTCGATGCCGTAGACGGTCAGGTTGCCGTAGCCGTTCACGACCAGCAGACGGCCGCTGGCCTGATCAAAACGAAGATCCGAGGGGACCATCAGCTTGCCGTTGGCGGCGCCGTATCCCCCGATATACGAGAGAAACACCGGCACGGCGGCCGGCTCCACCACCTGGACCTGGCCCTGGAAGGTGTCCACCACATACATCCGCGCGAGAACCGGCGTCGGATCGTTGGAATACTCGAAGGCAACCCCTTGGGGGGCGGTAAATTTCAGGGGACCGGAACCGAAGGCGCCGATGCTCCTCACAAAGGTGCCGTTCGTATCGAAAAACTGGATGCGCCCGTTTCTGGTGTCCACGACCGCCAGGTGGCGGGCACGCTTCTCGAAGGCGATGCCCGTGGGGGTGGAAAACTGGCCCGCAGCAGCACCGAACGTGCCGAAGCGCCGCACGAAACCGCCAGCCGGACTGAACACCTGCACGCAGTTGTCGAGGCTGTCAACCACGTAGATGTAGCCGGTATCGTCGACGGCAATACCGTTGGCCATTTTGAACTGGCCGGCGCCGATGCCGAGCTGTCCTGTCACGGAACCGGCACCGTCGACCATGACCACGCCATTACCCTGACTGACGACCAGGCTGCCATCCGCGGCAACGGCTACGCCCTGGGCAGGCGCGGCCGTTTTGATGACATCCGTTAAATGACCAGCATTGTCATACTTCAGAACACCACCGGAAAGCGCATCGGTGACATAGAAATTGCCTGCGTCATCCCCTGCGATTCTAAGTGGAGAGCGAATTCCCTCCGTAACGGGAGCGTACGTTGCCACCACGGGAGCAGGTACGGCAAAAGCGCTCGAAACCAGCGAAATAACAACTAGCGCCAGCGAGAAGGCAGTAAACAGCGATCGTCCTGGTGACCTGTGCACCATGGCAATGCCTCCGGAGTTATTGGGGAGGACCGTACGGTTCCCCATTTCACGGCAAAATTATAGTTCTTCTACATTAAGGAGCAGCAATTATGGTGCCAACGGCACGGCAAAACAGCCTCTTGACACAGTCGCTGCCCTGACGGGACAACACCGCCCCTTCTCGCGGTGGCAGCAGCCTTGACAGGCCCGGCTTTAGAGGAGAGAGCACCATTGCAGACGTCTTCAGACTGACAAATTATCGACACGGAGACACAAGAAGCGGCCTTCAGGCCAATGGAAACGGCCCCCTGCGTATTCCCGAAAGGGGACAGGGGGCCGCTATATGACGGAGAGCTACTGAGTGGCGAGGCTGGTTATTTAAGGAAGCCGAACTTCTTCATCCGGTAACGGAACGCATCGATTCCCAGATTAAGCTTCTTGGCAGCCTTGGACTGGTTCCACTCGCTCATTTCCAGGGATTGGCGGATCAGTTCCTTTTCAACCTCTTCAATATCGACCCCGTCGGGCGGGAGCTTGAAGGTCGCCAGTCCCGTGGTCTGGTTGGATGCCTTGGCAACGATTTCCAGGGGCAGGTGCTCCAGCAGCAGCGTGTCTTCGTTGCCAAGGATGATGGCCCGCTCGATCACGTTCTTGAGCTCACGGATATTGCCGGGCCAGTGGTATTCCAGGAGCAGCTTCTCGGCCATCTTCGAGATGCCGGTCACGTGCTTGTTGAATTCGCGGTTGAACACCTCGATGAAGTGGTTGACCAGTTGCAGGATGTCTTCCTTGCGCTCCCGGAGCGGGGGCAGGTAAATGGGAATCACCTGGAGCCGGTAGTAGAGATCGTTGCGGAAATTCTTCTCCTCAATGGCCTTCAGCAGGTCGCGGTTGGTGGCGGAGATGATCCGCACGTCAACGGCAAAGGCCTTGGTGCCGCCGATCCGGCGAAAGGTCCTTTCCTCCAGGAAGCGCAGGAGCTTCGCCTGCATTCCCATCTCCATGTCGCCGATCTCGTCGAGGAAGACGGTGCCCCCGTCGGCCAGCTCGAAGAGACCTTTTTTCATTGCCTTGGCGTCGGTAAAGGCGCCTTTCTCGTGGCCGAACAGCTCGCTTTCCAGAAGCGTGGCAGGTACTGCCGCGCAGTTGATGGCCACAAACGGCTTTTCCGCGCGGGCAGACTGGTAATGGATCCACTTGGCCACCAGCTCCTTGCCGGTGCCGGATTCCCCCTGGATCAGGACCGTGGAGGCATCGCTCTTGGCCACCTTTTCCATCATGTCCAGAACGTTCTTCATGTGCCGGCTGGCACCGATGATGTCGGGGGGACCGAACTTGCGCGACTGTTCGCTGCGGAGCCGCTGGACCTCCCGGCGCAGATCGGAGGTTTCCAGTGCCTTGCGGATGACGATGGACATTTCGTCCAGGTTGAACGGCTTGTTGATGTAATCGTAGGCGCCGAGCCTCATGGCATGGACCGCCGTCTCCAGGGCGCCGTGGGCGGTCACCATGATGACGAGGATTTCCTCGTCGTATTCCTTGATCTTTTCCAGCGCTTCCAGGCCGCTTATCCCCGGCAACTGGATATCGAGCAGCACCAGGTCGGGCTGCTCCTCCCGGACGATCCGCAAGGCATCCTCGCCGTTACCGGCGGAAACCACGTCATACCCCTGCTTCTTCAGGTTCTGTTCAAGGGACCAACGGATGAGGTGCTCATCGTCCACCACCAGTATCTTTGTCTTTCTCACGTAAGCTCCTTTAACGCATTGAATCGTATAATGAACCCACTATAGCATTACCGGTAGCAGATAGGGAAATCCTTTGATGCGCACGGCGCACTCCCGTGCCGGCAGCAGCGACCACGCCTCAGGCGGCACCGCCGGTCTCCACCTCGGTCATGGGGAGGTCGATGGAGAAAACGGTACCCGTGGCGGGCGTGCTCAATACATGGAGGGTCCCGCCATGCTGGGTGATGAGCTTCTGGCAAATGGCCAGGCCAAGCCCTGTCCCCTGGGCCTTGGTGGTGAAAAAGGGCGTGAAGATCTTGCTGATGATCGGCTCGGGAATGCCCGGGCCCGTATCGGCCACCTCCACGCGGACCCACAGCCCCCCCTCGCGCTCCGCGATGCGGCTGGCGACCGTGAGGGTGCCCCCGGTTTCCTGCATGGCCTGAATGGCGTTCAGGATCAGGTTGAGCACCACCTGCTGCACCTGTTTGGGATCCACGAGCACCAGCGGGAGCGGCTCCTGGAGCTCCAGCCGCTTCTCGATGTTTTTCCCGCCCTTGTGCTGGAGGGCAAAGAGCAGGGTCTTGCGCAAGACGTCGTTCAGGTCGGTGGGAGCGGGCTCCGGATGGGTCGGCTTGCCGAAGAAGAGAAGATCGTTGACCGTCTTGTCCAGGCGGTTGACCTGCTCGATCACCTCGCCGATGATTTCCCGGCGGGGGTCCTCTTCCTGGAAATCCTGGCGGATGATGGTCATGGCGGCGGATATCCCGGCCAGCGGGTTCTTGATCTCATGGGCGATGCCGGCGGCCATTTCCCCCACGGATGCAAGCCGGTCGGCCCGCTCCATCTGCTGGAAGTGATACTGCTCCAGCTCCTGCTTGGCCTTGTCGAGCTTGTCGACCATGGAGTCGAAACTGGTGATCAGCCGGCCGATCTCATCCCGGCCGCCGTCGACCATCCTGACCGTCAGATCCCCCTGCTCCACCCGGGCCATGCTCTCCACGATACGGTTGAGCGGCTGCCGCACGAAACGCACCATGACGAGGGAGACTGCTGCTGCACTGAAAAGGATGATGGCGCCGGTGGAAAAGAGGAAGAGACGGGTCGCCTCGTTGATGCGCCGGTTGGTGTCCGCCAGGGAGTAATTGACGTTGAGCACCCCGATGACCCGCCGCTTGCGGCCGTGGCAGATGTGGCACTGCTCTTCGTTGTAGATCGGCTTGATCATGCCGAAGACTTCGCCGTGGCTGCCGCTGACGAAGATCCCTTCCCGCAGGCTGTTGGCAAAGAGCTGGTAGTCTCCGTCCGGCACCGTGCCGCCCATTTCAGAGGGAAGCGACGACTTGAGGACGACCCCCTGGGGATGGAAGATCCGCACCCCCAGGAGCTTCGAGTGGCTCTTGCCGACCATCTCCAGCATGCGCTGGACGTCCTGGGTGTCGCCGATGCTCATGGAGCGATAGATGCTCCGCTCGATGGTATTGAGGAGCAGGAGCGTATTCTCGCGGGCAGCCGCGATCAACTGGCGCTTCTCCCGCTTGAAGTTGAGATAGGTGAAGGTGCCGATCCCCACGGAAAGCAGGCCGACCAGAATGATAATCACACGTGTTGTGAGGCTTCTGAATACCAACCTGCCCCCATGGGCCGGCTGTTCGCGAAGGACAGCCGGCGGGTGATGTGGCTACGGAGAAAAACATCAGTAAGGCCGGAGCCGGAGCGCACCTACTGAATCGGCAACCGGGACGGCGTGGTTGCCTGCGTCCGCGCCCCCTGGTTCTGCTGTCCGGCCGGGGCACCGATGGTGAACACCCACTTCTTGTACTGGTCCTGGTTCTCGAAGGTGGCCAGTTCATCGGGGAAGTTCGTCTTCTTGAGCGGCTCCTTGTCGCTGGTGCTCATGACGCCCACAATCCCCTTGCCCGGCTGGACAATGGTAGCGAAATCCTCACCGGTGATCGGGTCCTTGTAGAGCCGCCGCAGATACTTTTGCCGCCTGGCGCTCTGGGGATCCTTGAGGAGATCCTTCAGGTCGTTGAGCGGCCTGGGAGCCCCTCCGCCCGATCTGGTCGGAGTGTGCCACTGCTCCAGGGCGATCCGGTACTGGTTTCCCCTGAACAGGAGCTCTTCCTCCCGCTCCCGCTTCATCACCATCTGCCAGCTCTGCCCCACGATCCCCAGCATGATTCCCATGAGGATCACGATCATCAGGGCGCCGACAAAGGTGAAGCCGCCGGAGGATGCAAGGATTCCCCTCACCCCTCGCCCCTCACGGCCGCTTGCGCGTGAGCACCTCGCGCCCCGCCTCGGCCAGGTCGGCCGGCATGAGCCCGAAATATTTCAGCAGTTCCTCGGCCTTGCCGGACAGGCCGAAGCGGTCATTGATCCCGACCCGCTTGAGCGGCACCGGGCAGTTCTCCGCAAGGAACTCGGCAACAGCCCCGCCGAGGCCGCCCACGATGGAATGCTCTTCGGCGGTGACGATGGCACCGGTCTCTTGGGCGGCGCGCAGCAGGACCTCGCCGTCCAGGGGCTTGATGGTGGCCATGTGGACCACCCGCGCGGAAACCCCCTCACGGGACAGAAGCTCCGCGGCGGCCAAGGCCTGGGCGGTCATGAGGCCGGTGGTTACGAAGGTCAGGTCCGTACCGTCCGCAAGCTGGGCCCCCTTGCCGATCTCGAAGGGAATATCGGGCGAGGTGACGGTGGGCACCTTGTTGCGGCCCAGGCGGACGTAGACCGGTCCGCGATGGGCGGCTGCGGCGCGGATTGCCCTGGCCGTTTCCGGGCCGTCGGCCGGGACGATGACCGTCATGTTCGGCACCGCCCGCATGATGGCGATATCCTCCACCGACTGGTGGGAACCGCCGTCCTCACCCACGGTGATGCCGCCGTGGGTGGCCACCACCTTGACGTTGGCCCTGGGATAGGCCACCGACTGGCGAACCTGCTCCCAGGCCCGCCCCACGGCAAAGATGGCGAAGGTGGACACGAAGGGAATCTTGCCCGCCGCGGCAAGGCCCGCGGCCGTACTGACCATGTTGGCCTCGGCGATCCCCATATTGAAGAAACGGTCCGGGAATTTCTTGGCAAAGACCGACGTCTTGGTGGAACCGGACAGGTCGGCGTCGAGGACGACGATACCGCCGTTCTCCTCCCCCAGTTCGGCCAGGGTCTGGCCGTAGGCATCGCGGGTGGCGATCATGGTGCTCATATGTCAATGTCCTTTCTGATTCAGTGGTGTGGCGCGCGGCACGTTACAGGTAGCACTGCTCCCCCAGGCACTCCAGCGCCCTGGGGAGTTCCTCGTCGCTGGGAGCGACGCCGTGGTAGGACGCCTTGTTCTCGAAGAAGGAAACGCCTTTCCCCTTGACGGTGCGGGCAACGATGGCGGTGGGCCGGCCCTTGGCCTCCGCGGCCTGGGCCAGGGCGTCGACGATGGCGGCCATGTCGTGGCCGTCGATATCGAGAACGTTCCAGCCGAAGGCGCGGAACTTGTCGGTGACCGGCTCCACGTTCATGACCTTTTCAACCTCGCCGTCGATCTGGAGGCGGTTCACATCGATGAGGGCGCAGAGGTTGTCGAGCTTGAAGTGGCCGGCTGCCATGGCCGCCTCCCAGACCTGGCCTTCCTGGAGCTCACCGTCGCCCAGCAGGGCGTAGACCCGGTTCGCACTGCCGTCCAGGCGCAGGCCGAGGGCCATGCCGTTGGCCATGGAGAGACCCTGCCCCAGCGATCCGGTGCAGACCTCGACACCGGGGGTCTGCTTGCTGTCCGGATGTCCCTGCAGGTGGCTGCCGAGGCGCCGCAGCATCATCAGATCTTCTTTCGGGAAATAGCCGGCCGCGGCCAGGGCCACATAGAGCGCCGGCGCCGCATGTCCCTTGCAGAGGACGAAGCGGTCCCGCCCGGGCCAGGACGGATTGGCCGGATCGTGCTTCATTTCGTGGAAGTAGAGGGCGGTCACCATGTCGATGGCAGACAGGGAACCACCGGTATGCCCCGACTGGGAGGAATGGAGGGTCTTGACGATGTCGACCCTGAGCCGCCGGGCCGTCTCTTCGAGCTGCTTGATCTTTTCGCTGTCCACAATGGTCCTTTCCGTGGGTGGTGTTGGTGGTAGTTCGTCTTAATCCGTATCGTCGGCCATGAGGAAGTCGAGAATGACCTCGTCGAGACTGGACGGCTTTTCCTGTGGCGTGGCGGGAGGTCTGGGCGGCGGAGCTGGCGGGGCGGCGGCCGGAGGGGCCGGCGGGGGGGCG
Organism: Geobacter sp. PheSNFMC; assembly: GCF_059620965.1. Lineage (NCBI taxonomy): Bacteria > Pseudomonadati > Thermodesulfobacteriota > Desulfuromonadia > Geobacterales > Geobacteraceae > Geobacter > Geobacter sp. PheSNFMC. The sequence goes on along the minus strand of NZ_JCAMRN010000020.1, from coordinate 27,357 downwards.
GCAGCGGACCTCTGTTCCGGCGCGGCGGCAGGCCTGGCAGCCGGCGCCGGCTGTCGGGAGGGGAAGGCCCGGCCGTCAAACTCGCCGTTCTTGAGCCGGCGGAGCATGTCCTTGTGTTGCTCCTTCATGAGCTCCTGAACCACCTGACCCAGGTTATCCATCTTGATAATGTCGGCGTAGCTCGTCTTGCGGGAACAGATGATGGTCCCCCCCCGATAGAGGAGGGTTATGATGTGGGGATTGGCGATGCCGCTGTCTTCCGTCTGAACATGGAAGATCTCGCCCCGGTACATGACGTTGTGGTTGAATCCGACGTTCATGGCTGTCCATCCATCAAGAGACGCAAGGTGTTAAATTAGCACGCAACTCCGCGTGACGCAATGACTAATCCACCCCGAGGAGCGCCTTTATCCGCGCCACCGCCTCCATGGCGTCCCGGGCGTAGAGGTCTGCGCCGATCCGGTCGGCATACTCCTGGGTCACCACCGCCCCCCCCACCATGGTGAAGGTCCGGATCCCGGCGGCCCTGAGGCGGGCGAGCACGTTTTCCATCTCGGTCATGGTGGTGGTCATGAGGGCCGAGAGCCCCACCGCGTCGGCCCCATTGCGTTCGGCTTCCGCCACGATCCGGTCCGCCGGCACGTTCTTGCCCAGGTCAACGACCCGGAACCCGTGGTTTTCCAGCAGGGTGCAGACGATGTTCTTGCCGATGTCGTGGATGTCTCCTTCCACCGTGGCCATGAGGATGGTCCCCTTTGTTTCCGCCTCTCCCGCCATATCCTGCTTGAGCCGCGCGAAAGCGGCCTGCATGGCCTCGGCCGACTGCATGACCTGGGGGAGAAACACCTGGTTTTTCTCGAAGCGGCGCCCCACCTCCTCCAGCCCGGGCAGAAGCCCCTCGTTGCTCACCTGGAGCGGTTCGAGCCCCTGGGAAAGGGCCTCCTCCACCAGGGAGACGATTCCCTCCCCGTCGCCGGTGATCACGGCCCGCGCGAGCCGCTGCCGGATATCGGGGAGCCCGCCCGGCGCTGACTGCTCGGCCACGGGAGGGGCCACGCCGGCATAGGCGGCGATGTAGGCGGCGGCGTTCGGGTCACGGTTCAGGAGCACCATGGACGAATGCCAGGCAGCCATCATCTCTTCTTCCTTCGGGTTCACGATGGCGGCATCGAGCCCGGCAGCCAGCGCCATGGCGAAGAATGCCGAAGAGATGAGCGGCCGGCGGGGAAGGCCGAAGGAGATGTTGCTGACCCCGAGGACCGTGGGGCAGCCGAGCCGCTCCTTGACGAGCCGCACCGCTCTCAAGGTCTCCATGGCCCGCTTCTGCTCGGCGCTCACGGTAAGGGTGAGGCAATCGATCACCACGTCCGGACGCCGGATGCCCGCCTTGCCGGCCGCCTCGACGATCCGCTCCGCCACGGCCAGACGCCCCTCGGCGGTCTCGGGGATCCCCGTCTCGTCCAAGGCAAGTCCGATCACGGCGGCCCCGTACTTCCGTGCCAGGGGCAGGACGCGCTCCATGCTCTTTGCTTCGCCGTTCACGGAATTGAGGAGCACCTTGCCGTCGGCGGCCTTAAGCCCCCGCTCCAGGGCGGCGGGATCGGACGAATCAAGGACCAGTGGCGCCCCCACCGCAGTGGCCACGGTCACGACGGCCCGTTCCATGGCGGCGGGCTCGTCGATTCCCGGGGTGCCCACGTTCACGTCCAGGAGGACGGCGCCGCGGGCGGTCTGCTCCAGGGCCTCCCGCCGGATGTAGGAAACCTTTCCCTCCCGCAGTTCCTGGGCAAACCCCTTTTTGCCCGTGGGGTTGATCCGCTCGCCGATAATGGCGGCAGGAAGCCCTGCACCCATGGCCACCACGGTGGTGCGACTGGAGAGGAAGGTAACGCCCTCGGCCGGGCCGCAGTCGCGCACGGACTGGTCCCGCAGGGACAGAGCCTCACGGATGGCTCGGATGTGGGCGGGTGTAGTGCCGCAGCAGCCGCCGATGATCCGGACGTTCAGATCCAGCAGCCGGTCGTGGAAGGCCGTCATGTCGTCCGGAGTGCCGGGAAAGACGGTGACGCCGTCCACGAGCGCCGGCAGCCCGGCGTTGGCCTGGGAAATGAGCGGGAGCCGCGTGACCCGCCGCATGGCCGCCATGACGTCGCAGATGCCATCGGGTCCCAGGCCGCAGTTGGAGCCGACAATGTCGGCGCCGGCCGCCTCCAGGGTCACTGCGGCGGCCTCGGGCGAGGTGCCGAGCACGGTCCGCCCCTCGTTGTCAAAGGTAAGCTGGGCAATGACGGGGATATCCGACGAAACCTCGCGAATGGCGATGACCGCCGCACGGATTTCCTTGATGTCGAGGAAGGTTTCCAGGGTGATCAGATCCGCCCCGGCGTCGACGAGCGCCCGGGCCTGCTCGCGGAAGATGGCGGCCATCTCGTCGAAGGAAACATCTCCCACCGGCTCCACGAACTGCCCCGTGGGGCCGATCGACGCGGCCACGTAGGCCCGGTCGCCGCAGACTTCCCGCGCGATGGCCACGGCCCGGGCGTTGATCTCGGCGACCCGGTCCTGGAGACCGTAGTGCTCCAGCTTGGCACGGCTGCCGCCGAAGGTATTGGTGACGATGATGTCGGCGCCGGCATCCAGGTATTCCCGGTGGACGCCGGCAACCACCTCCGGCAGGGTCAGGTTGAGTTCCTCGGGGGACTGGCCGGGCCTGAGGCCCCGCGCCTGGAGCATGGTCCCCATGGCGCCGTCGAGGACAAGGACCCGCTCGGCAATGGCCTGAAGGAAGGGTTGTTTCATGGTTCACCAACCTTTGGAAATATTATGGATCGATTCGACCAGGCGATCAGGGACTCCGCAGTGCCCGGCGACCGGCCGGCGACCTCCCGGTCACTGGGTTTGCCGGGTCTCCGGCTCGGCGGGACGCTCTTTGGAGTAATCGGGGTCAATGGGCTGGCGCAGGTCCAGGTGCCCCGTGAGGGATTCGGCCTCGGCGCCGTCCAGAAGGAACCTGACCCGCTTGAGCTGGGGGAAATTGAAACAGACGGTGTTCACCACCGAATAGACCGCCATCATCTCGGATGAACTGCCGCCGGGGAGGCCGTCGGCCAGCTCGCGCCCGAAGTCGATCACCGCGGTGTCCCCTTCGATCCGCACCTGGCGGACTGTTGTCGTAGGAGGGACCGTGGGTTGAAGCGCCCCCAGGGGGCCGTTGATCAACTCGTCCACGACCGCGTCGACACAATCGGCAAGCTGGTCGCAGGCGGGCACCCCGCGCCCTTCCCGGGCCAGCCCCTCTCCATCCGGGGCGGCGAAGAACAGGGTCACCCTGAAGCTCCCGGCAGACCCCGGCACGGGTTGAACCGTGGGGAGCTCATGGCGCTGGCGATATTTGTCGAACATGAGAAGGCCGATGACCAGTGCCACCGCGGCAAAAGCGGCCAGCAGGACAAGGCTCCGGCGGTGGGGGGTGGAACGCTTCATGGCCGCTCCTTTTCCGCATCGAGGCTCACCTGGTAGACATCGCCGAGCCTGCCGCCGATGAAGCGGTTGCCGACCCGGATGAAACCGGCTGGCACGTCGGTGACGAAGAAGTGGTGATTGCCCTGCTCGCCCTCCGGCCGGAGCAGGCCGCGACTCCTCAGGATATCGGCCACGGTGCGCGCCGTCTCTTCGGCCGAGTCCACGAGCCTGACGTCTTCACCCACGGTTTCGCCGATGACCCTCTTAAGGAGGGGATAGTGGGTACAGCCGAGCACGATGGTGTCGACCCCCTGCTCCCGCAGGCCGGCCAGGTAAGTGCGGGCTGAGAGGCGCGCCACCTCGTTGTCGGTCCACCCCTCTTCGGCCAGGGGAACGAAAAGCGGACAGGCGCGGGTGATCACCTCCACCTCGGGATTGAGTCGCTTGATGGCCTTGGCATAGGCGCTGCTCCGGATGGTCCCCTCGGTGCCTATGACCCCGACCTTGCCGGTGCGCGTGGTGGCCACGGCCCGGCGGGCGCCCGGCTCGATGACGCCGACGACCGGGATGGGGAGCCGTTCGGTGAGGGCTTCGAGGGAGGCGGCCGAAGCGGTGTTGCAGGCCACCACCAGGAGCTTGATGTCGCGCTTCACCAGGAACGATGCGATTTCGAGGCTGTAGCGGATGACGGTTTCAGGGGACTTGGTCCCGTAGGGGACCCGGGCGGTATCGCCCAAATAGATGGTATCCTCCTGGGGGAGAACCTTGATGATCTCCTTGAGGACGGTCAGTCCTCCGACCCCCGAGTCGAAAATACCTATGGCTTTCCAGGGCACGATTCTTCTCCACACGCGGACGCTCGCCGATATCGCCGGCCCGTGGGCAACGGGCATCCCTGCCACAAAAACGACCGGCGCTTTCAGTTGTTGCGTCGCTTAAAAATGTATATACTAGGGAAGCCATATTACCTTGTCAAGCCATTTGCCCGGACACCCGACGGTGTAACCCCGCTTCATTTCAGGGTGAAAGTCCGATAGCCGCCTGGAGCCCCCATGGAAAAACAGGAACTGCTCGATAAGACCCGTGAGACCCTCAGCCCCTTCGAGACGGGAAACATCATCGCGTACATAAAGAGCCTGACGCTCAAGAGCGCCATGGAAAATCCGTGGATCATCAGTATCCTGGCCATCGTCATCTTTTACGGGGTGTTCAAGAGATCGAAATTCGTCCTGTCCACGGTGTTCGCCATCATATCCATTACGCTTCTCATCCGGCTCACCCTGCCGACGGGAGAGGGGAACGAGCTGACTCTCGGCTCCACCCTCCCCTTTGCCTTCGGCGGCCTCGTGATTGGCGCATTTCTCATCTATTTCATCTTCATCAAGTCGGAGTAACATCCCAGTGCACCGCGTCGGATTCACAACCACCATCCCGCTGGAGATCGTCCTGGCGGCGGGCATGACACCCGTTGACCTGAACAACGTCTTCATCACCAGCCCCCACGCCACCCGGATGATCGAGGAGGCCGAGGTGGACGGATTCCCCCGCAGCATCTGCGGCTGGATCAAGGGGATCTATGCAGCGGTGGTCGAATGCGGCATCCACGAGCTGATCGCCGTGACCGAAGGGGACTGCAGCAATACCAGGGCGCTCATGGAAGTGCTGTCGCTGAAAGGGGTGGAGACGATCCCCTTTGCCTACCCCCACGACCGGGACCCGGCAGGGCTGCGCTTAGAGATCGAGAAACTCATGCGCCGGTTCGGGGTCGGCTGGGACGCGGTGAAGCTCTCGCGGGAGCGACTGGGGCGAATCCGGCGTAAAATCAAGGAGATTGACCGCCTCACCTGGGAGGAAAACCGGGTAAGCGGCCAGGAAAACCACTACTTCCAGGTCTGCACGAGCGACATGAACAGCGCCCCGGACCGGTTCGAGGCGGAGGTCGACGCCTTCCTGGAAGAGGCGCGGCAGCGGGAACCCTTCCGGCAACGGCTGCGGCTCGCCTACATCGGCGTCCCCCCCATCATGACCGACCTCTACTCTTTTGTGGAAACGCTCGATGCCCGGGTGGTCTTTAACGAAACCCAGCGCCAGTTCGCCATGCCCTTCGATACGCCGGACCTGGTGGAGCAGTATCGGGCCTACACCTATCCCTACGACATCTTCCACCGCCTCTCGGACATCCTGATGGAGCTGGAGCGGCGCAAGGTGGACGCGGTGATCCACTACGTCCAGTCCTTCTGTTTCCGGCAGATCGAAGATATGATCGTTCGCCAGAAGCTCCCCATGCCGGTGCTGACCCTGGAGGGCGACAAACCCGGCCCCCTGGATGCACGGACCAGAATCCGGATCGAAGGGTTCCTGGAGATGCTGGCATGAACCTGGGGATCGATCTCGGCAGCAGAAAGGCGAAATTCGCCCTGGTGCAGGAAGGGCGCGTGATTCGCCTGGCTGACCACGATACGGTCCCCTTCTACAAGCGCTACGGCCGGCTCGAAGGGGAAGAGCTGGTCCTGGACCTGGCCGCCAGTGGTCTCTTCTCGACCGAAGAACTGGAGGGGGCAACGGTGGTGGTCACGGGATACGGCCGCAACACCCTGTCGCTGCGGGGCGCGCGGGTGGTGTCGGAAATACGGGCCCACGTGGCAGGGGCCCTTGCCCAGACCGGACTCGACGACTTCACCCTCCTGGACATGGGAGGGCAGGACACCAAGGTGGCCCTCGTGAGGGGCGGCAAGCTCGCCGACTTTGTGATGAACGACAAGTGCGCCGCCTCCAGCGGCCGCTATCTGGAGAATATGGCGGCAATCCTGGAGGTGTCCCTTGACGAGCTCTCGTCCCACTGGCGCGATCCGGTGCCCCTCGATGCCACCTGCGGGATCTTCGGCGAATCGGAGCTCATCGGCCAGATCCTGCGGGGGTACCCCATGGAGCGGCTCTGCGCCGGGGTCAACCAGACCCTGGTGAAGCGGGTGCTTCCCATGCTCAGGCGCTTCCCGTCCGAAACGGTGGTGCTCACCGGCGGGGTAGCCCACAATCGGGCACTGGTCCGCCTCCTTGAGGACGCCACCGGACGTGCCCTGGTTGTGCCGGAACACCCGCAGCACAACGGCGCCATCGGCTGCGCGGTAATCCGGGACCAGGGGCCAGGGACCAGGGACCGGTAAACGCTGACAAACAAGACAATCACGGGAATCACGGCAACGTGACCGAGGCGATGGCAACAGTGCCCACAGGGCTTTCCTGGTCCCCGGTCCCGGCCTTTCGGAGGTTTCATGAAGCTCGCAAAGAAAGACTGGTTTTTCATTGTTCTCATTCTGGTTGTGGTCGGAGTATTCTGGGCCATCTCCGGTGAGGTGCGCACGAAGAAGGTTCCGCTCGACGCCAATCACAAGCCGTTCTACGACGCATTCGCCCAGGGTGCGGGCAAGCTGGACCTGGACCGCCAGTGCGTGGGATGCCACCACGAAAAGCCCGGCGGCATCCCGTTCCCCAAGAACCACCCCGTGAAACCGGCGGACGGGCCCATGCGCTGCCTCTTCTGTCATAAGTTCAAGTAGCGGCACCATGGGGGTGTTGAACGTCACCCGGGAACTGGAGCGGCTCATCGCCCATGTGACGGGCCGCGTTCCCGAACTGGCGCATATTGATCCGACCCGGCTCCTGGTCTGCATTTCCTCCACCCGGGGGGCCGGCGTGCGCGGCACCTACGCCCGCATCCACCCCCTTCGCTTTCCCGGCGGAGCCCGGTCGGTGGAGCGGCGGCGGGGGCGTCACACCTGGGTCAGCACCATGCCGACGATCGTTCACCGCCAGGTGGAGATTCTGTACATCATCTACTTCCTGGTTCCCCGCTTCCTGGATCTTTCCCTCCGCGAGAAGCTCATCACGGTCTTCCACGAGCTGTATCACATCTCCCCCGCCTTTGACGGCGACATCCGCCGTTTTCCGGGCCGGAACTATGCCCACGGCAGCTCGACCCGCCGCTACAACACCCGCATGGGAGAGCTGGTGGATCTCTATCTGGCCGGCCATGGCAGTCCTGAACTGCTGGCCTTTCTGGAGGGAGACATGGCGGAGCTGCGTACCCGGCACCGGACGCTGGTGGGGCGACGGTTCCCGGTGCCGCGCATCACAAGCGAACGGGTCTGAAAAAATGATGCTAAAGAGTCTTTGCGCGCTGCCGATATACTACAAGTAACAACGTCCAACACGAGGGTATCGCCATGACAATCGGCTGGAGAGATGATCTGCTGACGGGCGTCGCCGAGGTCGACGACCAGCACAAGGAACTGTTCCGGAGGTTCGGTGAGCTGTTGACCGCCTGCAACCAGGGCAAAGGGGGCGAGGAGGTCCTGCGGCTCATCAGCTTCCTGGACGACTACGTGGTGAAGCACTTTACCGCGGAAGAGCGGATCATGCGCCAGCACGGCTACCCCGACTACCTGGAGCACAAGCAACAGCACCAGGGCTTTGTCCGCAGGCTGGGAGAGCTCAAGCACCAGTTCCGGGACGAAGGAGCGGGCCTCTCCCTGGTGATCACCACCAACCATATGATGATCGAGTGGCTGTCGCGGCACATCGAGAAGATGGACAAGGAGATCGCGAAGTACGTCAAATAGATCTGCAGGCAACCGCTCCGCAATGACGGGCCGCCGTGCACCTGTGCACGGCGGCCCGCGTGCGTTCAGCCGTAAGCTTCAGTTTTCGAGATCAGCGCGAAGGAACGGAACCAGCTTCGCCTTCTCTTCCTTGGTGAGGGGTACCGGTGACATGAGAGCGGCGGGACGGACGCTGCGGGGATTGTCGAGCCAGCGGCCGAGGCGCTCGGGGGTCCAGGGCTCGTCCGGCTTGAAGGGGGTAGGGTAAAACGGGGAGAAAAGCCCGGAAAGGTTCGGCGCGACGGTGCCGGCACCCAACCCTCCCTCGCCGGCGGTAAGGAGCCGGTGGCAGCCGCCGCACTTGGTGACGAACAGGTTGCCTTCCTTCGCGCGAACGGCCTCGAAGTGGACCACAAGAGGGACGGCAGCGGTCCCTTGTGCGGGAGCGGCCCCGGCAAAGGCCATGATGGCATTCACCACATCGGCGGTCCGACGGTCGTCGAACCGGAAGTCGGGCATGAAAAGAACCGGCTGCCGGATTGCCTCGAAGAGTCTCACCGGGTCGTCACCGGCCAGACGGTCCAGGTCGGCGGCCAGGCGCGTCCCCTTTTCACCCAGGCGATGGCAGCGGCGGCAGCCGAACCGCTCTGCCACGCGCTTTCCCTCCTCCACCCGGACGCTGCCGGGGATGGTGAAGTGGGAGAGTTCAGCCGGCACGAGCCGATAGTGGGCGATGGCCAAACGCGTGCTCCTGCCGTTACCCCGGTGACAGGAGACGCAGGTGCCCTTTTCCGCATGGTGGGGGCGGTGGCAGGAGCGGCATCCCTCGCCCGGCGGCGGTCCGACGCAGGCGGACAGAAGAGCGGCGATCAGGATCAGAAGGGCCAGACGAGCGACCAATTCTCCCCCCGGAAGACCATGGCGACCACGGTCAGGGCTACAATGACGGCACAGGCTCCCAGCGCGAGCCACGAGGAGGCGCGGTTACCCTCACCGAACCAGACGGCCCGCTCGGGCCGGTGCCTGCCAAGCCACGGCATGAGCAGGAACCAGAGAGAAAGGGCAACAATGCCCCAGGCGAAGCCGTTGCCGTGGCTCACGACCTCCTGGGTCCAGAGGAGGAACCAGGCCGATTTGGCCGGGTTCGGCGGGGCGGCCGGGTCGGCGGGGGCCAGGAGCGGCGCCGGGACAACCAGGGCGAGGAGCGCCAGCAGGAGCAGGCCGGCGGCAAAGGCCCGTTTGACCGGACGGAAAAAGTGGGGAGAGCTCCGGACGTACTCCCCTCCTCCCCGGGGACCGCGACGCAGGTCCCGCTCCGGTTCGCCGACATGCACAGGTTCTCTCACGGCATCCGCTCCTCTCACAGATAGGGAAGCAGCCCCTTGGTCTTGCGTACCCGGTAGAAATGGAGAAACGACAGCCCCATGATGCCCAACGGAACGATGACCACGTGCAGGGCGTAGAAGCGCAGGAGCGACAGGGACTCACCCACCCCGTCGGGGACGAGGACGGCCCGGAGCCAGCCGCCGCCCGGAAAGGTGGCCAGCAACTCCATGCCGGTACGGGTGGCCCAGAAGGCCAGTTGGTCCATGGGGAGCAGATAGCCGGTGTATGCCTCGAACACCGACAGTCCCAGGAGACCCACCCCCACCACCCAGGTCAGTTCGCGGGGCGGCCGGAAGGCACCGGTGAGCACGACCCGCAGGATGTGGAGGAACATCAGGCAAAGGAACCCGTGGGAGGCAAGCCGGTGAAGCGCCCGCAGGTACTTTCCCCCCACCACCCTCGACTCCAGGAACAAAATCGAATCAAAGGCCCGGTCCGGGGTCGGCTGGTAGTAGAACAGCAGTAGTACCCCGGACACGATCAGGGCGAAGAATGCCGTAAAGGCGAGCCCGCCCAGGCAGAAGGTGTAGCTGAACCGCAGGTTCTCCCGCAGAACCACCCGGGGGAAGAGATGTTTGGCGAATTCCTTGATCATCCGACGACAATCTCCACCCGCTCGCCCCGGTCCTCCACCCGATGGCGGGCCAGGGGACGGTCGGCGGGACCTTTGACAACGTTTCCCTTCAGGTCGAAGCGGCTGCCGTGACAGGGGCAGACGATCTCCGACGGTGTGACGGTCACCGTGCAGCCCAGATGGGTGCAGGTGAGGTCAAGGGCATAGAGGGTATCCCCATCCCTCATGACCGCCAGGTGCCGTTCCTTGAACACAAGGGCGCCCCGTGGGGGGATCGATGCCTTGGCAACGGTGAATCGCTCCCCCCCGCCCCGCGCCGCGGGAACGAGAAAGCGCCACGCCGCCGCCAGCGAGGCCGTGAATGCGGCTAACGCCGCGATGAACCGCCGGCGTCCCCGGTCAAATCCCGCCATCGTTCCAGATACCCTTTCGTGTATTCGGGGGTCCGCACCCCCATGCGCCGCACCCGCTCCGGCTCCATGAACGTACCGTTGGCCATCCGCTGGCCGGTGCGGTCCCAGAAGGAATCGAGGGAAAGACCGTCGGCCCGGGTCCGGTAGATCCGCTCGTGGGGCGGTTCCAGCAGAAAGCGCCGCGGGTTGTCGTGACAGCCGTCGCACATGACCGTTTCGCGCCGGATGGTGTGGGGGGCAAAGGTCTTCCAGCGGGCGGCCAGGAGCCGGTTCTCCTGCCCCACTACCCGTTCGTTGCGGAAATCCGAATGGTAAAGGATGAACTGGGGCCGAGCCGGGCTCACCCGCCCCGCTTCGTTGAGCGCGAGGGGGGGGGCGTCCTGTCGCTTGAGATAGGCGCTCTTCACCCAGTCGTCCTGGCGGGTGACCACCTGGAAGCGGGACTGGAGCCGGGGGCTGTTGGTGAAGCGCAGCCAGAAGGTACCGTACTCCTGGGGTGCCCACGCGGCATGGCAGGCAACGCATTCGAGCCGGTCCCGGTGGGCGGCGATGCGGTGTTCGACCACGCGCGGGTCCGGTGTGTGACAGTCGATGCACCCCTTTGCGGTCCGCTTGCCCGCGACCAGGCTCGCCATGGAGTGGCAGTCGGCGCACCCCATCCCCGCCTCGGCATGGACGTCGGGCAGCATGGGGAGGAAGGTCTCGCCATTGGCCAGCTCGCCCCGCTGGTAGCGCAGGGCATCCTCCCGGGGCGCCCGGCCGTGGTAGTCGGTGCCCACGAAGTAGCCCCGGTGGCAGGAGAGACACTGGCTGTCCCGGGGCCGGGTCAGGGCATGGCCGCCGCCGGGATGGCAGTCGAGGCAGCCCGTCACGTGGCAGCCGCCGCACTGATTGCGGAAGAATGCACCATCGGCTCGCCCCAGGGTATCGGCCACGAAGCGCCGTTCCGCGCTCCGGGTGGTCATGGGGTGGTCGAAGAGACGGTCGTATCCACGGTGGCAAGCCACGCACCGGGCGGCGCGGTCGGCCACGAGGGCCGGATTGCGCACCGTGGCCCGGTCGTCGCCGTGACAGGGGGAACAGCCGATGCCTGCATGGGGGCCGGTAAGGACATCCCGATGGCAGACGCGGCAGTTTTCGCCCGTGGCGGCGTCAGCGGGCCACGACGCGACCGGCGCTGCCAGCAAGCAGGCGGCGATGCAGAGCATCATCCAGCGCACGATAGTCGAGCTCCTTGCGGTAGATGGGATCGTCGGCCCGGGTGTGGCAGACGATACAGAGGTTTGCCCGCCAGACCCGTTTGGCCTCCGTGTCGTTCAGGGGGCGGGAGTTCTCGCGGGTAATGGCGGAGAAGGCCCGTACCAGGCCACCCTCCATGGTCTGGAACCCGTCCAGGGGCTTCTCTTCGTTCTTGGTGCAGCGTAATGTCCCGTCGATCCGTCCTTTTCCCGTCACATGCTGGCCAAAGCCGAGGAAGGCGGGGTTGGCGTGGCATTCGCCGCAGCCGATGGCCCGTTCGCCGGTGTTGTGGGAGTAGAACGGCGCGAACCGGAGCTGCCTTTTCCCCTTGAAGGTGGAGACGTAACCCTCCCGGGACAGGGTGCCGTCCGCCTCCACCACGGTGACGAAGGTCTGGCAGCCGGGAGTGACCGGCGCAATGCCCCCCCGCTGGTTCAGGGCCAGGGGGAAGGGATAGAGGGTCCGGTAATCCTCGGTTTCGGTGAAGAGCCCGGGGGTGTCCAGCCCCGAGATGAAGTCGGTGCCGGTGCGTCCCTTGTCGTATTTCGTATGGCAGCCGTAGCACTGGGGAACCGCCCGGGAATGGCAGGCGGTGCATTCGAGCCGGCCGTGGCCGACCACGGTGTGGGCCGGTGAGCCGGTAATGACCTTGCTGGTGAATACCCTGCCGCTCCGCTTGCCGAGCACCGCCACCCTGCCATCCTTCACGAAGACGTTGGAGTAGGGGCGCCCCTTGGCGGTGACGATCATGCGCATGCCCGGCCGCATCTGCATGGGGTAGCGGGCCGACTCCCGCACCGGCTCCTCGTTCTCCCGCGCGATCTCCCGCCAGCGGGGGGGCGAGGTTGCGCTGCCGTGGCAATCCTCGCAGCGGATCTCCACCTGGTGGTAGAGGTTTTCGTAGGCATAGCCGTCACCCATGATGTCGCGGGATGTGTGGCAGTCGATGCACTCCATCCCCCGGGCGTGGTGGATGTCGGGAGGGATGCTCGTCACGTTCCGGTTGCCGCTGGTGAGCTGGGGGCCCGGAAAGCCTCCCCTGGTCGGCACGAGGCCGTTGTTGCCGTCGTTCAACCCCAGGTAGGAGAGGGCGATGCGGCCGCTGCGGTTATGGCAGCGGAAACAGGCGTCGTTGCCGGGGAGCCCTTCCATCCGGTGGCTGGACGCGGCGGGCCCACGCAGTCGCATGGTCAGGTCGCTGCCCTTGTAGGCGGAATCGGCATTGCGGGGAAAGTGGCAGGCCGCGCAGCCGGAGCCGTGTCCCACGCCCCAGGCATAGCGGTTTTCGGTCCCCACATGGCAGAGGGAGCAGAACTTGCGGTAGAGCTCCCCCGAGAGGTTGTCCAGCTCGGCCACGCCGCTGACCCTCACCCGCTTCCCCTCTGCGTCGTAGAGGTCGTCCTGCCGCGCTCCGTAGCGCCGGCCGTCCTCACCCTCCCAGGTAAGCTGAATATTCCTGATGATTCCCGTGTTGGTATACATGAGCCCCGAACGGACCCGGCCCAGTTGATAGGGGTGGCAGGCGCCACAGCTCTTCTCCCACACGGCAGGATCCGAGGGGTTCCGCGGGGCGAACATGGTCCGGTGCGCGTCCTCCCTGCTCCGGGCCCGGCCTTCGCCGCCGTGGCAGGCGACACAGGAGGGGTGGGCCGGTGAGGCGTGCTCGATCTTCCCGTGGCAGGAGAGGCACGACGCGTTCTCCCCCCCGCTGCTGCCGCATCCGGCAGCGAAAAGGGACATAACGGCGACAGCCAGCACGGGAACGGTGCGGGAAATCCTGCTCATGGCATGGTTCGCTCGATAACGCACGGGGGCAATGGTACCACAGAAAACGGGCAAAGGTCCCTGCAAAAAAGGCCGGCAGCGGTACGGCTGCCGGCCATCACATGAAGGAGGTGCTGCGTGGGTGCTACTTGCCCTTGGCGCTGATGCTCACCTTCTGGGTGAACTCATGCCAGAGGAACGGATCGGAATTCATTGAGCCGAAGGGGAGATACCAGAGCTTCACCTCCACATCCAGGTCGTGGGCCAGGGTCTTGCGGACCTTCTTCCCGTCCTCCACCACGTCCTCGGTGGGGAAGAGGATATCGAACCGCTCGTGGATCTTCTTGCCCGGCGGCAGACCCGTGTCCTCGATCATGCCGCTCTTCTCGTAGGGGCCGCGCCCCATCCGGTCACCCCGGGCCAGTTGCTGGGGCACCGGCATGTAGATCTTCTCCTGATTGAACACTTCCTCGCCATCTTTTGTCTTTGCTATGACCGACAGAACCAGTCGGTTGGGGGTCGGTCAGCCGTCGGGGATCGAGTGACCCGCGTGGTTGGTCATCTCGACCTTCACCACCGCCTTGGGCGTCACCAGTGCCCCGTCCCGCCAGTGGTAGCCATAGGCTTCGGCCTTGAACTCAACCGCGGCCTTGGCCATGCCCGGGTCGCGGTAGCTCTGCATGTTGTGGCCGAGCTTGCTCTTCTTCATGTGGCATTCCTGGCAGCTTTCCCGTCCGCCCTCGGCCCTGTAGGCCCAGAGGTAGCTCGCATAGCTGGTGCAGCACTGGGTCGGGTTGTCCAACTCCATGTTCGGCCCCAGGCCGTGGCACTGGCCGCACTGGATGGACTCGGACATGATGGGGCTGACCTTCATCGCGGGGAATGCCGCGGAGGGGTGCTCCCCGTCCTTGGAGCCATAGACGACCCCTGCCCGGGGATAGCCGTCGGTCCACTTGTGGGTGATGGCGTTGCGGTTATGGCAGACGAGGCAGTTGATGTTGAGGCTCTTGAGCTTGTCGGCCTCGGCAGTGGCCTTTGCCGCATCCTTTTTCTTCAGCGCATCCTGCCAGTTGCCGATGGTTGCGATGATCTCCTTGGCAACCGAATCCTCGGCATCGGCCAACTGGGGAAGGTGGCACTTGGCGCACCCCATCAGGTGCTCGACCTTCACGTCAGACGGACTTTTCACCCCGGAATAGTCCCACTCCATGAGACCGTTGACCACGGCGGTCATGAAGGTGGCGGCGGTCCGGCCGGTACCGAAGATGGAGCGGGCATGGATCGACTGCTCCCACTCATCGTGGACTTCCTGGTGACACTCGATGCAGGAACTGGAATCGTACATCTTTGCCAGCTCGGCCATGGTCTTCGCCTTGCCGCTCTTGGCAGCGATCGTCTCCTGCCAGCCGATGCCCGCCTTTTCGGCAAAGACCGGTGCGGCGGCACAGAACGCAAGCACTGCGGCAGCAAGGGTCAGCCATGCGGTTTTGTGCTTCATGGTCTACTCCTTTTTTGTGCCATACATAAATAGCTGTATTGCAATAAATGAATTTTAGTCCATAAAAAGAAACCTCCCCGCCCCAGGGCGGGGAGGTGGCCATGACAACCGGCTAGCAGCCCTGGAGGGCGTCGCCGGCGGATTCGGAGATGGTCATGGAGGAGTCTGTCTTGATCTTGGCGGCCTTGGCCTTGCCGAATTTGAGGACAACTTCGTCGCCCTTCACCTCCACAACGGTCGGCATGCCACCGCTGGCCTGAACGTGGGCACCCTTCTTGACCCAGGCGGGGACCTTCTCGGCCTTGACGGTAACTTTTTCGCCATCAACCTTGACGACCTTGCCCGAGAAGGAGCCGGCGGCAAAAGCGAACGCCGCCATGGAAAGAGCTACGAGAGCCGCTGCGACCGACATCATGATCTTCTTCATTGTTCTTACCTCCTGCGTGTGGTTGTGCTGCGCTCAGCCCTAGAAGAGGAGCTGGAGCTGGGTGATGAACGTGGTAAAGTCCTCGCTCTTGACTCCGCTGAATGTTCCTTCCTTGTCGAAGTCGGTCTTGCTGACCTCGGCCGTGAGCTTCAGGTTCTGGCCCCAGATGTAGTAGTTGGCGCCGGCGCCGTACCAGTTGATATCCTGGTCCACCACATTGTTGAGGTTGGCGAAGCTCCACCGCTCGTAGCGCCCGAAGATCTGGAGCGGGATGGTGGGGAACATGTAACCGGCCTTGGCGTACCAGCCTCTTTTCTCGCCGTTGAGGCCGATGGCGCCGGAGTCCACGTTGGTGGACACGGTATAGGCGTCATCGATGCTGAAGTCGGCATAAGCCGCGGATGCGGTGAGCGTGCCGAAGCCTTCGACCGGATACTCGAAATAACCGTCCACGGTCCAGGCGGTGTAATCCTTGGAGTCGCTCTGGGTGGCGGCATTGCCGTAAGCGACGTTCGGCTCGTACTGAACCGCGGCGCCCACGGTCAGCACCTGCTTATCGCCCATGTAGGTACCCTTGTAGCCGTAATCCTTCTCGGGGTCGAGCAGGGTCACGTGGGCCCGGGCCGTGTAGCGGAAGTTCGAATCAGGAGAGGAATACCCGTTGGCATCCCGGTCGCCGGCCTTGCGGCCTTCCATCACGTCGAGGCGATACTGGAAGATATCGTCGAACAGGTTGCCCCAGACCGCCACACCCACGTCGCGGGTCGAAACATAGGGAGCGCGGATGAAGAGGGAGCGGTCCAGGGTGAGCGGCATTTCGCACGCCTCCAGGTTCTCGCGGGTCAGGTTATGCTTGAACTTGCCCACGTTCACCCGGAAGCTGTCGTGGAACTTGAAGCGCATAACGGCGTCGAGAAGCTGGAACTGCGTGTCGGCGCTGTTGTCGCCGACGCCGAGGGTGCTCACGTTGGGGTCCTCGGTGAATTCGGTCTGGACATAGAGGCTCAGCATGTCACCGTACTTGCCCATGAAGGCGAGACGGTTGCGGCGGAAGTTGAAGTTGGTGGTGGTGTCGTCGCCGTTGGCGCCGGAGCCGTTGTCGCGGACCGTCATCTGGAACTGGCCCTTGTAGTCGATCTGGAGGGCGCCCTGGTCCTCGGGGCCGAAGGTAATGCGGGGGCCGGCAAACGCCGTGCCGGCCAGCAGGGCCGTACCGAGGGCGACGCCGGAGATGGTCGATATCTTGCGCATATTCATCATGCATTCGCTCCTTTTTGATTAAGAGGTCCCCCGCCCCGGCGGGCGGGGGTCAAGAACGTCGCTCGCTGCTAGCAGCCTCCGCCGCCGGACGAAGAACCGCCACCGGTCGAGCCGCTGACGGTGCTGCGGTAGGCCCTGTCGGCATCTTCAATCTGGTTGCCGTTGGCATAGCTCGGCTCCACGCCGTAGACGCGGGATGCATAATCAACGATCACCTTGCTCCGGGGAGCATCAACGTTCCACGTCAGGTTATCCGTAAGCAGGGTGGTATCCCAGATGGACCCCACCGCCAGCTTGCCGCCACGGGTCGGATTTGACGCGTCCGCTGCAGCCATCAGGTTCCATTGGCCCAGGGAGCCGTCATACCATTTGACATCAACGTTGGAATTATAATAGACGATTCCGTCAAGGACGAAATAACCTATGGATGCATAGTTCCCTGCCCGGCAGAGGGAGATGAAAGTTTTCGTGGCATCGAGATTTGTCTCGCCGAGGGGAGTCGCACCATCCGTGCCGAATGCCGCCACGAGATCCGCTCTGATCGCGGCAGCGTCTTTGAAGTACATGCCGCTTGTCAGCATTCTGGTGGCGTGATAGCTGTAAGAGCCTTTAATGGCACCATCAAACGGGGTGAATTTTGTACCATCAAGCAGGTCTGACGTGGGACCCGAAACCGTGGCATTGACAGTCGTAGTTGATCCGCGGACAGTGTCGATGATGGTAACCTTGTCCGCATTGCCGTCCCTGATACCCTTGACATACGCAATCATCTCGCCGAGCGACACCCGCATATCGGTGTTCACGTTAGTAGTCCCGTTCTGGGCAACGCCATAGGTCGACTTCTGTACGCTCGGCACAACCGACGTCAAGATGTAACCGGCATCAGTCCACCCCTTATTCCCGCCATCAAGAACCTTGAGGCGATTTTTGGGGAACCCCCAGTAACGGAGCGTCGTATAGGCCCTGGCGGCATTGATTGCGCCAGTGGCGCTGGCGGCGTTGCTGGTCAGGACGATTGTCGTATTTTTATCAATGCCAGCGTTCTGTATCAGGGTGTCGATGGCGGCCCCGGTGCAGACCATGCTGCCGGTAATGCTCAACGGGCCCTCAGCACGTGTATTGTCCTGGAATGCACCTGAACCGGCTGAGATCAACTGTGCGCCGGGAATATGCCCGACCGTGTTGTACGCATTCGAACCGTCGCCAGCGTTGGCCGACACATCAAGGATCACGACACGGTCATAACTCCCCGGTGCTTTGTTCACCAACCCAGCGTCAACCCATGACTTGAGAGTCCCGGCATCGATCAGCGCGTTAGCCGTCTGCGTCGTGGCGGCAGACGTGGCCGGCTGGTCAAAACCTCCCCCCCCACAGCCCCACAACGTCAGCAGCGTCAGCGCGACAACGCCGAGCATGCCGGCCAGCACGCTGCGTCCCCTTCTCCATGCCTGCTTCGCCATACTACCTCCTTTAACTGGTTATTGCCTCTCCTCCCGAAGGGGGCGGCGCCCCACCCGCACGCGGTGCGGGGCAATGTACCGACTGATTCCGTCACTCATTGCAACAAAAGTGCCACGGGATTAAACACAAGACAATGCCGCACAAACTAAACGCCTATCACTGCTTGCGTTTTTTCATCTTGAACTATATCGTCCTTTTTGTCATAACTTGAAGTGAATCATTTTCATAACTACCATGCGCAACGCGCATAACGACTGCAACCAATGGAAATACAATGGATTTGACCCTGCTCAAGACATTCGTAAAGGTTGCATCCATCGGAAGCATCTCCAAGGCTGCAGTGCTGCTTTGCGTCACCCAGTCCGCGGTTTCGCGGCGCATCAAACTGCTCGAGGAACACTACGGCCATCCCCTTCTGGAGCGTACCGGGACTTCGCTCAAACCCACGCCGGCCGGAAAGATGCTCATCGAAAAGGCCATGTCGATCCTCGACATCGAACGCCAAATTCTCGACAGCCTCGGTGTCAAGGAATCGAAACAGAAAATCTCCTTCTGCTGCACCCCGTCCTTCGGCATCAGCAGCCTGCCGACGATCCTCAACTCCTTCCTCGCCGGCAAGGGAGAGGAAGCAGACCTCAAGTTCGTTTTCGCCATGCCCGAGGAGGCCCTTGACGGGATCAGGAGCGGCAGGTTCGACCTTGCCCTCATCGAGCACTGTGACGACCTGGACCTGAACGGTTACCGAACCCACCCCCTCCCCGCCGACGAGATGGTCTTCATCAGCGCCCCGGCACGCGGCATCGACACGCCCGAGCCGGACATCGACCGGCTCCTGGGAGAGCGGCTCTATCTCAAGAACGAGACCGGCTGCGCCAAACGGTTCCTCAACTGGAACATGCGCTCAATCGGGCGCGACGGCAACGAGTTCGTCAACACCGTATACTTTGACGACTGTCCGTTCATCCTCAGCCAAGTGCGGGCCGGCAACGGCATCGCCTTTGTCTCGGCAAGCATCGTTCAGGCCGAGCTTCACACCGGCACGCTGCGCGCGCACCGGATCGCCGGATTCAACCCGCTCCGTCCCCGTACCCTCGTGTTCAGCCCGCACATGGAGTGCTCCCCCGCGATCCACGCCTTCATCGAGACACTCTTTGCAGCCCATGGCATCCCCTGCCCCGCGTCCCTGCCCCCTCGCCAACCATCCCGATAAGACTGCCACTTTCCCGTCGCCCTCAATTTTCCTTAAAGTTCTTCGGTTATACACCGATACTCAACAACTAGATAACCACATGCAATGTGCGTTCTCGGCACAGGAGCCGACAGGCGCGAAGCACGTTGTTGCGGGTAGAACCGAAAGGAGAGATGAGTGATGCGCGTTATCAGGAACTTGCATCTGAGTACAAAACTGGTGGCGGGTTTCGTACTTGTGGCCCTCATTGCGGGCCTGGTCGGCCTCATCGGCACCATAAAAATCCGCATCATGGAAACTGCCGGCACCGAGATGTACGACCTGGTTACCGAGCCCCTCGGCACCATGGGCGGGGTGGCCATCGCCTTCCAGAAGGCCCGGGTCAACATTCGCGGCATGATCCTTGACGACAATCCCGCCAGGGCCCAGGCCAACGCGAACTCCATCGCCAAGCTCTACAAAGAGATCGACGAAGGGCTGGCGGACTTCGGCAAGAGCATCCTCAGCAAAGATATCCGGCAGGAATTCGACTCTCTCAGGAAAGCCATCGGTGAGTACGCGCCCGTGCGGGAAGAGATCATCGCCGCAACCCTTGACGGCGACCGGGAGACTGCACTGGCTCTCATGCGGAGCCAGGGGCTGGCCTTTGAAAGAAAGATCGACGAATCGATCAAGAAACTCTTTGACATGAAGATTGCCGGGGCCCAGAAGCGGAAAGACCTGAATGCCGCCGCCGCACGGAGTGCCCTGGCCCAGATGACGGTTCTCGCCCTGGCCGGCATGGTTGTCGCCGTTGCCCTCGGCCTCATGGTCTCCCGCCAGATCACCGCACCGCTCAGGAAGGTCGTCGGATTTGCCCAGGCCATTGCCCAGGGCGACCTGACCCACCGCCTGGATATGGAACAGAATGACGAGACCGGGCAACTGGCCGATGCCGTCAACACCATGGCGGATCGCCTCAACCGGCTCATCGCGGGCGTGGCTGACAATGCATCCCAGGTGGCAGCGGCGGCGACCCAGCTCACCTCCAATGCCGAGCAGATGGCGACGGGCGCGGAAGAAGTGGCGGCGCAAACCGGCACCGTGGCCACGGCCAGCGAGGAAATGGCGTCCACCTCGGCGGAGATCGCCCAGAACTGCACCGCTGCCGCAGAGGAGTCGCGGCGGGCAAGCGACACGGCAGTCCAGGGTTCGGAGGTCATTCGCCATACCGTCGGCGAAATGGAGCGGATTGCCGAGCGGGTCCGCGAGACGGCGCGGACCGTGGAAAGCCTTGGCGCCCGGAGCGATCAGATCGGTGAAATCATCGGCACCATCGAGGATATCGCCGACCAGACGAACCTCCTGGCCCTGAACGCCGCCATCGAGGCGGCCCGGGCCGGCGAGCAGGGGCGCGGCTTCGCCGTGGTCGCCGACGAGGTCCGGGCCCTGGCAGAGCGGACATCCCGCGCGACCAGGGAAATCAGCACCATGATCAAGGCGATCCAACAGGAGACCAAGGGTGCGGTCGCCTCCATGGAGCAGGGGGTGCGGGAGGTGGAGCGCGGAACGGCCGAGGCATCCCAGTCGGGCAGGGCCCTTGAGGAGATACTGGAGCAGGTGGGCTGCGTGACCATGCAGGTCAACCAGATAGCAACCGCAGCCGAGCAGCAGACCTCGACCACGGCGGAGATCAGCGGCAACATCCAGCAGATCACCGACGTGGTCCAACAGACGGCCCGGGGAGCCCAGGAAACCGCGGCGGCTGCGCGGCAACTCTCGCAACTGTCGGCAGAGCTGCAGCACCTGATCGGCCAGTTCCATCTGTCAGCCTGACCGCCATTCACTATCAGCAGGGAAGAAAGGACCTTCCGAATCGGAGGGTCCTTTTTTCATTGACCGCCGCATGGCTGGGGACGTTATCGGACGCATACATTTTTGATGACAAATAACGGGCTCAATGGTAACTATGGGCAAACGTTAACCGGAGTTCACATGAAGCAACTCAGTGCGGCCGCACTTTTCATATCAGGAGTCCTGCTGCTCCTGCTGCCCCGGATTCTTGCCCCCGTCTGCATCCACGTCTCGAACATCGACCCGAAGCTCGGCGCATTCATGCCGTGCAGCGATGCCGCAGCCATGACCTACGTGATCGGGGCCCTCACCATGGCGTGCAGTTGCGCAGTCATGTTCGCCCCGGACACAGGGACCGCGAAAGGGGCTCTCTGGCTGAGCCTGGCCCTGGCTGGGCTTCTCTTCTACGGCTATCTGCTGACGCCCGGCGTCTGCCACGCAGAGGGGATGCCGTGCCGGGCGAGCACCTTGCCGGCAGCTCTCACCCTGGGAGCCTTCCAGATACTCTTCAGCCTACTGGGTCTCTCCTCGATCGGATCATTCGACCGGCTCCGCGCCAGGCTCCGCCGCCGGACTTGAGCAGTCGCCCGATGGAGATGCTCCTTACCCTGACACCCGGTCCGGCCACCATCCCGCAACACGCCGCTCATGGAGCAAAATGGTTGCGGCAACCCGGCGCAGGCGCTAAAATCACCAGAAAAATCCATCCCACCAGCCACCCCGGCGCCCCGATATCTCCATGCGCGTCCTGATCATCGAAGACGAAAAGAAGGCAGCCGCCTACCTCCAGAAAGGGTTCGCGGAGAACGGCTTCACGGCCGACACCGCTCCATCCGGCGACGACGGCCTCCACTTGGCGCGGACCGAGAACTATGACCTGATCATCCTCGACATCATGCTTCCCGGCCGAAACGGCTGGGATGTGCTGGAAGAGCTGCGGCAAGAGGGGAGCGAGGTGCCGGTCATCTACCTGTCGGCCCGGGATGCGGTGCACGACCGGGTGCGGGGGCTTGAGCTGGGGGCCGACGACTACCTGGTGAAACCCTTCGCCTTCTCGGAGCTCCTGGCGCGGGCACGGACCATCCTCCGGCGGGGGCCGGCCCGCCAGCCGGAACGTCTGCGCGCGGACGATCTGGAAATGGATCTCGTGGGGCACAAGGCCCGTCGGGGGGGAGCGCCCCTCGACCTCACCGCCAAGGAGTTCCTCCTGCTGTCACTGCTCTTGCGCCGCAAGGGCGAGGTGCTTTCCCGCACCCTCATCGCCGAACAAGTGTGGGGGATCAATTTCGACAGCGACACCAACATCGTCGACGTGGCGATCCGACGGCTGCGGCGCAAGGTCGACGACCCCTTCGAGCGAAAGCTCATCCACACCGTCCGCGGAGCAGGCTATGTACTTGAAGCGAAGTAACGGCCCCTCCCCGGGAACCCTCTCCCTGACCGCGCGCCTCACCGTCCTTTCCACCCTCGCCACCACCGGCGTCCTCCTCTTTGCCATCGCGTTCCAGTTCCTTGCCCTGGTAAGCGACCTGGAGTTCGAGGACAACGACTTCATCATCGACAAGATCCGGGTCATCGAGGCGATCATCGCCCGCTATCCCGACGGCAGGGTTCACCTTGAGCAGGAAGTCCAGTGGGAAGGGAACATGCGGGAGGATAGCCGGTACCTGGTCCGCATCGTCGACTCCCGGAAGCGTGTCATAATGGAGACGCGGGGAATGGACCGCATTGCCCCGCCCGCCATGTTCCCCGCGCCGGCCCGGGACACCCACGCCATCGGCCGGGGGAAGAAGTTCACGACTCCCGAGGGTCGCGTCTACCTGGTGAACGCGGCCTGGACCGGCGGGCGGCAAGCCCCGGACAGCCGCCAGGTCCAGGTGGCGCTGGACGTTACCGAAGAAGAGGAGATGCTCGAAGGATACAAGCAGAAGATGGCCTTCGTGTTTCTGGCCGGACTCTTTCTCTCGGCAGGACTCAACGTGGTCGTGGTACGGCGGGGGCTGCGCCCCCTGGTCCAACTCACGGAGACGGCAGGCCGCATTGACGTGACAACGCTCAACGAGCGGATCGACGCCCGGGTATGGCCCCGTGAGCTGGCCCGCTTCGCCGCCGCCTTCGACGCCATGCTCACCCGGCTCGAAACCTCCTTCGAGCGGCTTGAATCCTCCTCCGCCAACCTGGCCCACGAGATCCGCACCCCCCTCAACATCCTGCGGGGCGAGGCGGAAGTGGCCCTCTCCCGGGCCCGGTCGCCGGAGGAATACCGCCGGGTCATCGAGTCGAGCCTTGAGGAGTACGAGCGGCTCTCGCGGCTCATCGACAACATCCTCTTCCTGGCCCGGGCCGAGCAGCGGATCGAGCCGGTCCCCCTGGACGCGGGCCATGAACTGGGACTGCTTCAGGACTACTACGGCACCCTGGCCGAGGAAAAGGGTATCGCCATTTCGTGCACCGGCGGGGGAACGATTTCGGCCGATCCGCTCCTGTTCCAGCGGGCCGTCGGGAACCTCTTCTCCAACGCCATCCGCTATACCCCAGCCGGGGGAGCGATCACCGTCAGCATCGACCGAGCCGAAGACGGCGGCACACTCCTCACCGTCGCCGACACGGGCATCGGCATCGCACCGGGCGACCTTCCCCGGGTCTTCGACCGGTTCTACCGCAGCAGCGAGGCCCGCACCCTCAATGCCCAGGGAACCGGGCTCGGCCTCGCCATCGTCCGTTCGATCATGGAGCTCCACCGGGGAAGCGTGATCATCGACAGCGCGCCGGAGCGGGGAACCGCCGTGACGCTCCGCTTCCCCCCAGCCTGACCAACAGCCTTTCATTCCAATCCCCACAGAAGGCTCCCGCCTCGCTACACGCCAGTTACACCAAGATGACAAAATTGTCATGTCCCCGTCATGATCCGGTCAGGTTCCCGCAGGTATGATGGCTTGCTGAAGTATGATCCCCTTCATGCGGAGCCATCATGACCCTGCGCCGTAACCTTGGCATCATCTCTCTCTTTTCGCTCATCTACCTGGCCATCGCCACCGTGACCCGAACCGTGCTCCTCGCCATGGTCCCGAAGGGGTCGGGGCTCACGGTCCCCCTGGTGGCACAGGCCTATGCGGCGGGGCTCCTGTTCGACGTTGCCTCCCTTGCCTATCTTCTCATCCCGGCGGCCCTCTACCTGATCCTCGCACCACGACGGCTCGTGGAACACAGGAAGCACGCCTGGCTGGTCCGGGCGGCGTTCTTGGTCATCATCGCCGCCCTCATCTTCGGCGCCGTGGCCGAATACTTCTTCTTCGAGGAATTCGCCACCCGCTTCAACTTCATTGCCGTGGACTACCTGATCTACACCGGCGAGGTGATCGGCAACATCCGCGAATCATACCCCCTCGTTCCGATCGTCGGCGCGATCCTGGCCGTGGCCCTGATCCTCACCCGGCTGCTGCAGGGCGTCATCGACCGTGCAGCAGCCACCACCTTTTCGGGGCGCAGGCGTCGCCTCGGCGCAGCGCTCCTGGCCCTTCCCCTGGCAGCCCTTCTCTTTGTGAACATCTCCGCGACTGCCATCTCCGCCAACAGCTATGCCAACGAACTGGCGGGCAACGGTCTCTACGGCCTGTTCGCCGCCTTCCGCAACAACGAGCTGGACTTCACGCGCTTCTACGCCACCCGCGACGACCAACAGGTCATGGCCCGCCTCCGGGACATGGTGAAGGAGCGGAACAACCACTTCATCGCATCCCCCCCGCGCATGACCCGCCAGATCACCGGCGAGGGGAGAGAGAAACGGCTCAACGTCATCGTGGTGGTGGAAGAAAGCCTGAGCGCCGAATTCCTGGGAGCCTGGGGCGACACGCGGGGGCTGTCGCCGAACATCGACCGCCTGGCCCGGGAAGCCCTCGTCTTCTCCCACCTCTACGCCAGCGGCACGAGGACTATCCGGGGGCTCGAAGCCCTCACGCTTTCGATCCCGCCGCTCCCCGGGACCTCCATCGTGAAGCGCCCCGACAACGGTGGATTCCGCTCCTGGGGCGAGATCATGAAGGAAAAGGGGTACGACACCCGCTACATCTATGCCGGTTACGGCTACTTCGACAACATGAACGCCTTCTTTTCCGCCAACAGCTTCGATATCGTGGACCGGAACAGCTTTGCCCAGGACGAAATCACCTTCGCCAACATCTGGGGAGTCTGCGACGAGGACCTCTTCCGCAAGACCATCCGGGAATCGCGCGCATCCTTTGCCGCGGGCAGGCCGTTCTTCAGCATGGTGATGACCACCTCCAACCACCGTCCCTTCACCTACCCGGCGGGAACGATCGACATCCCCCCCAAAACCGGCCGCGACGGGGGGGTAAAGTACGCCGACCATGCCATCGGCAGGTTCCTCGCAGAGGCGCGCAAGGAACCCTGGTTCAAGGATACGGTATTCGTCTTCGTGGCCGACCACTGCGCCAGCAGCGCCGGCAAGACCGATCTGCCGGTGAAAAAGTACGAGATCCCGCTCCTGGTCTACGCCCCCCACCACGTCAAGCCGGGACGGGTCGACCGGATGATGGCCCAGATCGACGTGGCCCCCACCGTGCTCGGGCTCCTGAACATGAGCTACACCACCGATTTCCTGGGCCACGACATACTCAAGGCAGACAACCGTCCGGAGCGTGCCTTCATCTCCACCTACCAGAAGCTGGGCTACATCGAGGGTGACCGGCTCCTCATCCTGAGCCCCCAGAAGGGGGTGAGCCTCGCCCACTTCGACCGCCGGAGCGGTGCCACCGAGCCGCTCCCCATGGATGAACGGCTCCTGCAGGAAGCCCTCGCCTGGTACCAGGGGGCCAACTACATCTATAAAAACCGGCTCAACAGGATACCCTAGCCATGGAGACGCGATCCTCAGCGCCCCTGGATGCAGGGTTCTGGCTCCGGCACTTTGCCGTGCCGCTCCTTTTGTTCGGCTTCGCCATCGCGGCCTGCGAAATAACCCACGTGGACCTGGCCCTGGCCGACCGATTTTACGATTTCGCTTCTGGCACCTGGCCAGCCCGGGAGTCATGGTGGGCCCAGTGGCTCATCCACAAGCGGGGCAGAGACCTGGTGGTGGTCGTGGCGAGTTTCTCACTGATCGCAGGGGTCCTCGCCTTCCAGATCGAACGCCTCAAGCGCTGGCGGTGGCAGGCGCTCTACCTGTTGCTGGTCATCTGTCTCGGCACCGGGCTGGTTGCCGTCGGCAAAAACCTGACCGGCCGCCACTGCCCCTGGGATATGGAGCGTTACGGCGGAACCGTTCCCTACACCCGGCTCTTTGAAGGTCCTTCTCCCGGACCCGACAAAGGGCGCTGCTTCCCCGCGGGGCACGCGGCAGGCGGCTATGCCCTCATGGGAATCTACTTTGCCCTGCGGGACCGCCGGATGGCGACCGCCCGGGCAGGGCTCGCGGCAGGCGCTGCCCTCGGCACCATCTACGGCTACGGCCAGATGGCCCGCGGCGCCCATTTCCTCTCCCACACCATCTGGTCCGCAGCGGTCTGCTGGTTCGCGGCGCTGGTGCTCTACGCTGCATTCAGGCCGCTCTTGGCTCCATCGGTGTGCAACAGCACCATCATGGATCGATCAGGAAACAATGGACCGGACGACGGTCGGAACGAACGGATGCCGCATCCGCCCGTTCCCGACATGCCGGACATGACGCAGTCGGCGCACGACGCAGAAGAACCCCTTGTCGTCCCGCGCCGTCCATAGCCTCCGCGAAACGCGTTCACTGCCGAATCTCTGGGACGTGGCGGCATTCCTGCTCGTCCTGGGGGTGGTGGCGCTCCTGGCATGGGGGAGCCGGGAAATGGCCGCGACCTTTGTCCCGGGGAAAATCGTGCCCTCGCTCTCTCTCGATCCGCGGCATCTCCCCTATTATGCCCTGCGCACCGTAATCCGCATGGGAGCAGCACTCTGCTTCTCCCTTGCCTTCACCCTCACCTACGGCACCCTGGCGGCCAAGAGCCAGCGGTTCAGCCCGATCCTCGTCCCGACCCTCGACATCCTCCAGTCGGTGCCGATCCTCGGCTTCCTCTCGGTGACCGTTACCGGCTTTATCGCCCTGTTCCCCGGCAGCCTCATGGGGGTGGAGGCAGCCTCCATCTTCGCCATCTTCACGTCCCAGGCGTGGAACATGGCCTTCAGCTTCTACCAGTCCCTGAAGACCATCCCCCGGGATCTGGGCGAAGCGGCCACCCTCTTCGGCCTCTCCGGCTGGCAGCGGTTC
>NZ_JCAMRN010000019.1:0-44850 GCF_059620965.1 Geobacter sp. PheSNFMC | reverse complement strand
CACATCCTCCGTGTCGGTGTCGCCGCTGCCGTAGCCGAGCCCGAAGGTGAGCGATTCGCCCAGTTTTGCCTGGAGCCTGGCTCCCGGTCCGTTGCCGGGCGCACCCAGGACCGCCGAGTTCACGAAGGCCCCGGCCAGGAACTGGCTGTTCTCGTCGTTTGCCACGCCGTTGGCGTCAAAGTAGTTGGTCAGGTCGATCTTGCCTGCGGTGAGGATCAGGCGGTCATCAAAGGCGGCATGCTCCACCCATGCCTCCCGGAAGCGGACCGTATCGCCGGTGCTGCCGGCCACGGCGTTCAGCAGCGAGAAGCTGGGCACCCTGGTGTCGATTCCGTTGCCGCCGGTCGCCTCCACGTCGATCACCGCGATGGTGTTCTCCCCCACCGTGAAGCTGAAGACCAGGTCTCCCCTGCCGACCGCATCCGCGTGGTCGGAGGGCCCGTTGCCGATGGAGCCCTGGAGGACCCCCACGAGTCCCCCGCTGAGGGAGATGTTCCTGGTGATGGCGGTGAGCCTGGTGCCCAGGTCATCCCGGCGCTGCTGGAAGGTGCGGGTGCGGGCCAGGAGCATCTCCCCGCGCAGTTCGTCCTGGAGCTCCGCCAGGAGCAGGAGGTCTTCCTTGGCCACTGCTGCCGAGCCTTCCTCCACCACTTTCTCGGCCAGCTTCTCGGTCAGCAGCTCCAGCACCACCGCCAGGTCCGTGCGGGTGTAGCACACCTGGCCCGCCTCGAATTCCTTGGAGAACAGCCCCTCCACCTGATACGTGGCGGCGAGCCGTAACATCTCCTGGCAGGCCTTGTGCTTGATCTCGACCCTTTCGGGAAGAGCTAATTCCGGATTGCGCGCCATGGCTCCCGTGGAGCCGACGACCAGGCTGCCGAGCAGCGCTAGTCCCACCACCAATGCTTTCTTCACATTCCGCATGTTCCCCCCTTGTTGTATCGCTCCGACCGGTAGACAGCGCCTTCCGCTTTACTGTCGTAAAAATGATTATCATTTTCAGTAAATTGCCGCACGCCGTCATCAGTATGCAGGCCGCCGCCCCAGGCCATGACCGTCAACGGTTTCCGCGAGCACCGCTCTTCACAAGACATTGTCGTCAGTAATGGTTTTTCCGCCGACCGTGGCCCGACCGCTCCGATTCCCCGGCATGGGCGACCGTGGCTGCAAGACAACTCAGGCAATCCCTGAGCGTGCAGACACCACACGAATGGTTCATGAAGACCGGAATGCCGTTTTGCTTCGCCGCGGCCAGGGCCTCGTTCTTCACCCGGTGGGACACCTTGTTGGTGAAGATGACCAGGGCGTCGAAGCGCTTCAGCTTGACTGCTATTTTGTTTTCCGACCGGGAGAACATACGCAGTTCCACCCCTGAACGGACCGCCTCTTCCCGATAGTGTTTCTCCAGGCGGTCCATGCCGCCGATCACCGCAATGCACACGGCCTTATCCTCCATTATTTTGAATTTCATTTTCATTCAAGGTCGGCGACTGGGTGTAACGTCCCGTCCGTCAGACAATCGAGCGCCGAGGCACAACTGTTCAGGCGCTCCGCCATCCGCGCCCGGCAGCAACGAAAGACTTCGGCAAGGCGCAGGCTCTCCCTGGGGTCGCCGAAGATCTTCCACGGTCCCTGGCAGACGAACGGAATCCTCACCAGCCCCATGAAAGCCAGCACGTCTTTGAGAGGGTAACCCAGGAACACCCCGATCTCATGAGGAAAACCATGACCGGCGATGCGTGCCGACAGCTCCGTCAGCACCTCGTCAAGCCCGCTGGCTGTGCCGTATCCCGCCCGCGCCAGCACCGCTGAGGCGCTGGGGCGCCGCAGCAGGGCCTCAAGGGTTTCCGGGCGATAGATAAGCAGCAACAGCGAATCCCCGCGGTCGGACAACTCCCGGACGCCAAGGCCGCTCTTGCCCAGTACCATCGCCCCCCACTGTTTCCAGAGGATGTAAAGATTGCGACCGCATGCGCGGCTACGGTTGGCAATGCCGATCAGGTTGGCGGGCTTTTCGCCCGCAAGCACCTCGGCCGCTTCCAGCGCGAGAAACGACGCCAGACACTCCCGGGGCTCAGCGAACCGTTCCGCCAGATCGTGCCAGACCGGCCGTCGAACACTGTGCCGCATTTCCGAAACAATCTGCCCCATGGCACCCCCTTTCCCCCGTCAGTACGTGACCGTGATGGCGTCAAGCTCTTCCCTGGCAATGCGGGGCGATCTTTTGAGATTCCAGGCACCGACCCACACCTTGAAGACCGCGAGGTTCTTTTGCCGCTCTTACTCTGTGGCACCGAGATGCTGGTACATAGTTCCCGGCGTGGCATCCTTGCTGTTTTTCCCGTCGTGAAGCCTGCGCATGATGGCTTCGGTGTCAGTCCACGCCGTATAAAAAACCAGATGACTATATGTGTCCATCCGCAGCCCCTGCCCCTTGGCAGGCCGTTTTTCCTTCTCGGCCTTGGAAGCATGATAGTCGGGGACGGCCTCTGCGCCATGCCAGCCTGCACACCTGGCATCGAAAGATCGGTTTTATGTCCGTGCGATAAGGTGCGGTAGCCGAAACCAAAACCCCATAACAATCTAACGTATCGCTGTTTTACCCGCAGCAAGCCCCACTATTGAACTTGAAAATGTTTTTCACTTTTAACAAGGTCGGCAATGTGTTGTCAATGATTTTTCGCAGCCGAAGCCCCGGAACGCATCCAACTGTGCCTACAGGGGGTCAACCGCGTTTCAATGATGTATTAAAGTGTTGATTCTCCGACGCCGGTTTCTTAGAATACGGCCAGCTTCAGGGAAAGCGGGGGACACGTGGTCACAATCCTACTCATTGCCGATCAAGCTCGGCTTGAAGGACTCTTCAGCTTCACGCAGGAGTCTTCTCAGATTCACTTCAGGATGTGTCGGACCCTGAACCAGGGCACCGAGGAGATGGCAGAAGCTGTCCCCGATTTCCTCTTCATCCAGAACCACCTGTCGGGACTTTCGGGCGAGATTCTCGCACGCCACCTGACCTCCGGCCAGACGGACGGGCGGCCCACAGTCGTTCTGTTCGGCGATGCGGCCGAGTGCGCGCCGGTGCCGGGCATAATCGACTCCTGCCTGGACCTCACTCAGGCGGATGCGGTCCTCGCCGCCGCCATTATCGGTCTCATTACCGGCGCCATGCATCGGCAAGACGAACCGGCGGTGACGGAGGCAGGGGCCGAAACGGAGGAAGCGCCGGCGACCGCCGGGGAGGCCGCCGCCCCACCCCAGGCAACACAGGCGGCCGACCATGTCCCACCGGCTCCGGAACCGGCGGAACCATCCCCCTTTGACCAGAAACTGCAGAGTGTCATGGAAGAGACCCTTCCCCCCGTACCTCTTGCCGAGATCGAGGAGCAAGTGGCCCTTGGCAGGCAGGCTGAACCTGCCCATGACGACACGCCGCAAGGGCAGCCCGTCCGCAGGCGGCCCGGCGACTCCCGGTCCACGGTCAGGCCGGTCGCTATCGGTGCGGGGGTGTTGATTGTCGCGGCAGTGGTCATCTACCTCGCTGTCTCGCTTGGCACAAGCTCCACTACGCACCGCTCACAGGCCCTGGTTGCCGAAGTTAAACCTACGACTTCCGGCACAGCGCAGCAGAAGCCAGCGTCTCCGCCACCGGCACCCGCCCCGGAGACATTGCCTCCGGCGGCTCCGGCGATCGCTCCCGCCCAGGCCCTGCCGGCCGGTATGACCGAACTGCCCCCTTTCATTCCCCGCCAGAAACCCGACCGCGCGTATGGCGATAAAAATCCCGGATGGGAGCGATACCTGGGCGCCCGCACCGAGTTCAAGGTCTACCGCGAGGCAGGAGTCATCAAGGCGATCCAGTCCATCGACCGCAGCGGTGTCGGGATCCCCGAATCGTTCATGCGCGGAGCCCTTGAACAAATGACCCGGGTACGGCAGTTCTCCATCAACGACAAGGAAACCAAGGGCTCTTTCCACGTGGAAAAGGGTACGACCACGGCTGGGGCCAGGATACTGATCTACCGGACAGCGCCCAAAGGCTCCATCAGGGCGTTCGTAGTCTATTTCCCCTGATGGCCCTGCCATCCCGCTCTCCGAGGAACCACATGAACACATGCCATTTCTACCGGGTCCCGCTACTTCGTGCCTTTCTTCTGCTCATGGCCATTGGCGCCCCGGCGTCAGCCTCCGCCACCTCGTTCGAACTCGACGTGAAGGACTTGCAGACCGTTGCCCCGGCCAAGCGCACCCCCAAACGCAAGACCGCCGCTCCGGCCGCTTCTGCCGAAACAAAGCGCGGCACCGCACCTGCCGAAACAAAGGGTGGAGTTTCCCGCTATACCGTTAAGCCGGGAGATTTCATCTTCAAGGTACTGATGCGCGAATACGGCCTTTCCAATGCGGCGGCCGAAGCGCTCATCCCGGAGATTCAGAGGATCAACAACCTGCGGAGCATCACCCGTCTTTCGGTTGGGCAGACCATCCTCATCCCCCTTGCGGGACCACGCACTACCGGGCGCGCCCAGGAGACCGGTGAACGCCGGGAGCCGGCCGAACCCGCCGTAGCAGCGCCCCCCCCTGAGGAACCGTCGGCCCAGGCAGTGGCGCCCGCCCCTGCAGCACCGCCCGAGCCGACTGTCCCTCCCGCCGTGGAAGCAGCCGCGCCCCCCCGGCCCGCGCCGGCACCGATGGTGCGAGCCGTTGAAACAGCACCGCCTGCTTACCCGGTTCCTGCCGCCGCTCCGGCATCCGCCTCTTCCTTCAGCCAGCGGCTCATCTCCCTGTGGCAGAGCCTCGTCCCCGGCCAGGAGCGGGTGGGGCCCATCTCTCTCAACGGCAAGGTGCTCTCACCCGAAGAATTCCCTCTTCTGCTCGCCGCGGATGGAGGGAAGATCCTGGTCGACATGAAGGGAGCTCTACTCCCCCGCGACAAAAATATCCTGGCTGAAAAACACTCCGATATCCGGCTGATCTCCCGCGGAACCGGCAGCGAGCGTGATTTTTTCACCGTACTGCTTCGCGCCGCGGAATTCGCCCGCGTCGAGGAAGACGCCGTCGCCACCATAGGTTCGGATCCCCAACTCACGGTCCGGGCCGACTACCGAATCACCAGACTGCCGGCAGTGGCCACGCGTGGCCCGGAGAGCGTGCTCCTCTTCCTTGAACGGAGTGGCTCCTGCCTCCCGGCGGCACTCATCTCTACCCTGGCCGACAACGGAATCACTGTTGCGGAATTCTGCCAAGCCGCCCCGCAGCCACCGTCGGTGCCGGGCTACGAGGTGAGGGGCATCACCGGCACGACCCCGTGCGAGTTGGCTGTCCAGCTCCTCGACGCCCTGACCGTGAAGCTGGAACGCAACCGGATTGTATCGGGCTCCATGGGGGAGAATGCTGAGAGCCGGTTCAGCATCCGCGTGGAAGGGTACTTTGAAAACGACGGGAAAAAATTCATCCTGAGCTGCAACGACAATGATTCCTACAACTACACACTCTTTCGCCTGCTGCAACTGGAAGGATACGGCGTCATCCAACTGGGAGAAACGGACGACTTCGCCATCGTCGCGGACAGGATCCTCACGGCTCTGCGCTATCCCCACTCCTTTGGCCGCCACGACTTTACCCATGACCGCTACACCGTATCGGTAGTGGGGTTCAGGGTGACGCGACTCGGACCGGTCAGCGGTCGGATGCTGATCATCGATCGCCCCGTGGACCCGGCATTCGCGGAATTATTACAATGGGAGCGCTAGCAGCATAGGGCAGAAAACGCAAAGAGGGGGGTGTCCGCCGGGACACCCCCCTCTTTGCATATGAACCGCCTGCCGTTCGACTGGAAGGTTGGTGCGTTACTGGCCAGCCATCTTGAGGAAGGCATCCGCGCGATAGAGTGTTGCGTCGGGGACCAGCGGCGAGGACGGGAAACGGGCCAGGAAGCGCTCGAACAGTTCAACGGACTGCGCGTAGGCCCCCGCCTTGTATGCGCTCACCCCTTTCTCGTAGAGAGAGTGCTCGCTTTCATCCGCCGTTGCCGTTTGGGGCCGGTGCGCTTCCGCCGCAGGCCGCGGGCTTGCCGGGGCCTTGGCGACCGCCGGCTTCGGCGCCCGGGCGGACGTGGTCACAGCGGGCTCCCGCGTTGCCTTCCGGCGGGTCGCGCCCGGGACCACCTTCTTCTCCCGGACGGGGCGAGGGACCGGTTTCTTTCCGGCCACGGCGGCCGGAGCAGCGGAGGGCTGAAGGCTGAACTCCGCTTTCGGCCCGACCGGGGCCACCGGCACCATGAGTTTGTTGCCAGCGTAGATAAGGTCAGGGTTCTTGATTTCGTTGAAGAGAAGTATCTGGGGATAGTACCCGCCCTTGCCGTTGTACTTGCGGGAGAGGGAATACAGAGTATCCCCCTTCTGGATGGTTATGCTCCTGACGAGCACCCCTTCGTCCGGCCCCGAAGGACGAGCACCCTCCGAAGATTGGGGCGCATAGAGAAGGTATTCCCCGCCGGCTGCCAGGGAGGCCATGGAGAGGACGAGGGAGGCGGAAACGACCCTGAGTGCGCTCTTCATATCAGTACCTGTTTCCCAACTGATCTTGATACTTCAGGACATTCTTGACCTGGATGCTCGTTCCCACGGCAGTGCCCGAACGGACGCGGAACGTGACCTTGATGGTGCGCTTCTCGCTGGCGCCCAGTTCGTCAAAGGTCCAGAGATAGTCGCCGTTGGCATTTCGGGCGAACGACGGATCGGACGCCACCAACTCCAGGTCCCTGGGCATGGTGCTCTGGAGCTCGACACTCTTGGCCATGTTCGAGCCGCGGTTCGTGAAGTTGAGCTCGAATGAGGAAACCTCGCCCGGCTTCAGGCGTCCGCCCTTGCCGCTCATGGCCAGGTCCACCACCGGCCGTGAGTAGAGAAGACGCAGCGAGGCAAGAGTTCCCCGGGTCCGGTCGGTTTCCGGCTCGAAGGCCAGGGCAACGGTGGCGGCAGTCCCGTCGCTCTCCGAGAGGGGAGTGGACAGATCGAGGATCACGTACGATTCTTCCTTGGGTGCGAGGGGGCCCACGTGGTTAATGATCGGCTCGTTGTTCTGCCGGATGCCGTCGCGGTTCAGGTCCTGGTAGACGGTATAGGCCACGTTCGGCGGAAGATTGGGCTTGATGATGACATCCTCGCGCTGGTTGCCGGTGTTGGTAACCACCAGCGGGATCGAAACCTGCTGGCCGGGGATCACCACGAGTTTCTCGCTGGCGGTCCTGACGGCCACCCCGCTTACCGGTTTGACCACAGCCGCCGCAGAGATGAACGAATCGCGGGTCTGCAGCTCGCTGTTGATCAGGTCGGCGCGCAGGAAGAGTTCCTGGCGTGCGATGGCCTCATCCTTGAGCTGGAACGTCACTTCGAACTCCCGGCTCTCCCCGGAAACGAGCCGCATGCCGTCCAGGACGAGAGCCGCCTTCATTTCCTGCTTGAACCCGGCCTCGCCAAAGTTCACCGGCTCATACTGGGGCGGATAGTTCAGGCGAAGCGCCACTCCCTGGGCAGCGGCGGTCCCGATATTGAGGAGCACGACCCGATAGGAGACCTTTTCGCCGGGAAGCACCTGATTCTTGTCCGTCTTGACCACTGCCCGCAGGAGCGGGGCCGAGGCGGTCAGGAAGATGTCCCGTGCCTGGGATGCCTCACGGTCGAGACGCGAGGCGACCTTGATCGGATAGACCAGCTTCTGCCCGTCGATAGCCTCACGGGGCACCGCAATGGAGAGTATCCCCCGGAATCGTTCTCCCGGCGCCAGGGAGGGCGTTAGGTTGATCGGCATCTCCTTCCGGCCGGCATCGGCGAACTGGGCTCCGAATTCGGGGGGGAAACCCGATTCCAGGTAGAAGCTGTCGGTGCCATTGCCCCGGTTGACCACTTCAAAGGGGATCTCGTGGCGCTTGCCGGCCTCAAGGCCCTGGGCCTGGGGCTGAATCGTGAGATCGGCATCGGCGAACTGCCCCACCTCCAGCGTGAGGACCTGGGCGTTCCTTTCGGGGAGCGCCGGAGGGGCAGCGGCAACGGCCGGGCTTGGTGCGACATGGGTGATCCCCATTTCCGCGAGCTTGGCGGCGGCAGCAGCAGCGGCCCGGGTCCCCGGGAAGCGGTCGATGAGCGATTTATACTCGGCAACGGCCTTCTCGCGCAGAGCGGCCCGCTTCTGTTCCTCGGCGCGGCGAACGGCGGCCTGTTCAGTCTCTTCCTTCTGACGGGCTGACTTCTCGGCAGCCAGGCGTTCGGCAGCCTCCCTGTCGCGCCGGGCCTGTTCGGCGGCCACGCGCTCGGCTTCGGCCTTGGCTGTCGCCGCCTGCTCCGCTGCTCTCAATTCTGCGGCAGTCTTCTCTGCGGCAAGACGCTCGGCAGCCGTCTTCTCTTCTGCTGCCTTCTGGGCGGCAACCTGCTCAGCTTCGGCTTTCTCGCGGGCTGCCTGCTCTGCGGCACGATGCTCGGCCGCCGCCTTCTCTTCTGCTGCCTTCTGGGCGGCAACCCGCTCAGCTTCGGCTTTCTCGCGGGTGGCCTGCTCTGCGGCAAGACGCTCGGCAGCCGCCTTCTCTTCCGCAGCCTTCTGGGCGGCAACCCTCTCAGCCTCGGCTTTCTCTCGGGCAGCCTGCTCTGCGGCGCGGCGCTCGGCAGCCGCCTTTTCTTGAGCGGCTTTCTGGGCGGCAAGCCTCTCAGCCTCCACCCGTTCGCGGGCAGCCTGCTCTGCGGCAAGGCGCTCGGCAGCCGCTTTCTCCTCAGCAGCTTTCCGGGCGGCAGCTTGACTCGCAGCGGTAGCGGCAGCAGTGGCGGCACCTACCGCCTCAGCAGTAGTGGTGGCGGCTCCGGCAGTGGCACCCGCCGCTTTCTGGGCAGCCTGTTCAGCAGCCTGGCGGGCAGCGGCGGTCTTTTCAGCCAGAGCCTGGCGGGCAGCCGCAGGCTCCGAAACCGCCGGCTCGGCCCCTCGCCGGGCCATTGCCGGGAGTTGCTCCCCCTTGTCGTAACGTGTTACGAGGCCGAGGAGATCGTCCTCCACAGTTCCCTTGAGAGGACTGTCGGGGTATTCCTTGAAAAACTGCGACATATAGCGGGCGGCATCCCGCTCGTACCCAGCTTTGAAGCTTGCCCGGGCAAGCCAGAAAATGGCCATGTCGCGCAACGGCGTATCGGGATACTTATCGAGGACCGTCTTCATCCGGTCGATGGCTGCCTGGTAGTCCTTCTTCTGATAGGCGTTGAAGCCGGCAATGAATATCTGTGAGTCTTCAGAGGTGACGGCAAAGGCGGGGGAGGTAAGGAGCGACGCGATTATGAGATATCCGGCAAGGCACCTGACAAAGGTAATGCGGAAGGATTTCATAAAATTCACGGGCTTAACCTTTCCAGTGGCTTGCAGGGGGTGTAAGTAATCAGTTCAGTTACATAGCATCATAACCGTGGCTTGTCAACGGGGAATGCCGGCGCGAACCCCTGTAATTACGCGATAAACGGCCCAACGGATCAACTGTGGCCCGAGGATGGCTTCGCCTTCCCAAAACTGCTGCCTGCCGCTATACTGGCATCATGTTCGACACCAGGCGACTGACAACCCTCCCCGACGCTCCGGGCGTCTACCTCATGAAGGGACACGGTGGGGACATTCTTTACGTGGGAAAGGCCAAGAGCCTCCGGAAACGGGTCCGCTCCTATTTCAGCAAGGGGGGAGAGTCGCGCTACCATATCCGGTTCCTGGTGGGACGGGTCGCCGACATCGACGTGATCGTCACCGACACGGAGAAGGAAGCCCTCCTCCTCGAGAACACCCTTATCAAGGAACACCGACCCCGGTACAACCTGGACCTGCGGGACGACAAAACCTACTTTTCCCTCCGGCTCGACATGAATGAGGAGTTTCCCCGCCTGACTATCGTGAGACGGCCGGCCAGGGACGGAGCCCGCTACTTCGGCCCCTATTCCTCCGCTTCTGCCGCCCGGGAGGTCCTCAAGCAGTTGTACAAGCTCTTCCCGCTCCGCCACTACCCGCTGGAGACCTGCCGCCGCCGCAGGCGCCCCTGCCTCTTTTACCAGCTCAGGCAGTGCGCCGCCCCCTGCCACGGGCTCATCTCGGGCGAAAACTACCAATCGCTGGCAGAAGGCGCGGCCCTGTTCCTTGCGGGGAAAAACAGCGACCTGACCCGTCTCTACCGGCAGCGCATGGCCGCGGCAGCAGCGGATGAACGGTATGAGGACGCCGCCCGCTACAGGGACCTGATCCGCGCCATCGAGGTGACCGTGGAGAAACAGAAGATGGTGGCCGGCGACAGGGACACGGACGTGGTCGGATTCTTTCGCGACGTCACAGACCTCTCCGTCTCGATTCTGTTCTACCGCGGCGGCCGTCTCATGGGGAGCCGCAACTATTTCCTGGACTGGGAAATGGATGACGCCGAGGGGCTCTCGTCATTCCTGTCCGTCTACTACAACAGGGATGTCGTCATCCCCGATGAAATCCTCATCCCCTTCACCGTGGACGACACGGATCCCCTCGGGGAACTGCTAACGGAACGGCGGGGTAAAAAGACCGTTCTCCGCCACCCCGTGCGAGGGACCAAGGCAGAACTGGTCAGGCTGGCGGCGAGAAACGCCGAGGCGTACCTGCGTGAAAAGAGGGAAAAGGACTCCGGCATGGAGCAGGTTCTCGGAGAGCTCAAGGAAAAGCTCCACCTGGCCAATCTTCCCCGACGGATCGAATGCTACGACATATCCACCATCCAGGGCCGCTATTCCGTGGGAAGCAGGGTCCGGTTTCAGAATGGCGCTCCGGACACGACGGGGTACCGCCGCTACCGGATACGGACCGTTCCCGGCACCGACGACTTCGCCATGATGCACGAAGTTCTGTCCCGGCGCTTCAGGGACGGACACGGCGGGGACGATCGGCCGGACCTCATCGTGATTGACGGGGGAATTGGGCAGTTGAATGTGCTGACCGCAATCCTGGAGGAGCTGGGGCTTCACGGCATTGATGCCGTCTCCCTGGCAAAAAGCAGGGTAGAACGAAATATGTCCGATAATGAGGTGGTCCGGAGCGACGAACGGGTCTTTCTCCCCGGCCGCCGCAACCCGGTGGTGCTCCGGCAGAACGGTGCACCGCTTCTGCTCCTGGCACGAATCCGGGACGAAGCTCATCGCTTTGCCATAACCTATCACCAGAAACTGCGCGGCAAAGGCTCGATCCGATCGATCCTGGAAGGCATCCCCGGTATCGGCGAAAAACGCAAACGTGAACTGCTGAAACGTTTCGGCAGCATCAGGGCACTGCGCGAGGCGGACCGAGAACAGCTTGCCACCGTCCCCTCCGTCTCACCCGCCCTGGCGGATGCCATCTGGAAGGCTCTCCACGGCGAAGAGTCCGAGGCTCCATAGACGCAGGCCCTGAAAACACAAGGCGGCCCCCGTGCGGGAGGCCGCCTTGTGTGCGGACAGAGTGAGCCGAAGCGCCCTACTTCTCAGCCAGCAGCTTCTTCACCAGGTCTTCCATTTTTCTCAAGGTCTCATCGGAGCCACCCATGAACTTTTCCGCCACGTTACCTTTCTTGTCGATGACGTACACCGTCGGCAGCGACCGGAGCCCGTAGTCGGTCTGGATGTCACCAGATGCCAGGGCAACGGGATAGTTGATCCGCTTGCTGACGATGAAATCCTTGACTCCCTTCTCGTCTCCCTCGTCGAGAGAGAGGCCGAGAATCTGGAGACCCTGCTTGCCGTATTTGCGATTGAGGGTTACCAGGTGGGGGATGGCATCCCGGCAAGGGGGGCACCAGGTGGCGAAAAAGTCGACCACCAGCACATAGCCCTTGTAATTGGCCAGACTGATGGGCTGGCCGGACGTGCTCACCACCTTGAGGGGAGGAGCCGGCTCACCCTTTTTGGGCAGGGCGAAGGACGGCGATGCGAATCCGCTCACAATAACGAAGGCCGCTGCCGAGACGGCCCCAAGGATACCGGTAACCTTCATAAGATTCCCTCTTGTACCGATTACAGCGCTTTTTTGATAAGCGCCTCAAGTTGGGCTTTGGGCACGGCCCCCACCACCTGATCCACGACCTTGCCCTCCTTGAAGAGGATAACGGTGGGGATGCCGCGTACGCCATACTTGCCCGGGGTTCCGGGGTTGTCATCAACATTGACCTTGCCGACCTTCACTTTTCCGTCGAATTCGTCGGCAATGGCATCGATGACTGGAGCGATGGCCTTGCAGGGGGCGCACCAGGTGGCCCAGAAATCAACGAGAACCGGAACGGGTGATTTGAGCACCTCGTTATCGAAGGTATCGTCACTGAATGTGAGGACTTTGTCGCTGGCCATGAAAGCCTCCTTTGCCGAAAAGAATAGTAGTTTTAGAATATAGCCGAGCGACCTCAAAACATCAAGGAGGAAATCGGTCGCAATCGACGCGCTTCCCACCGCCGAGTGCCGTTTCCGGCAAACGCGCCACCCTTGGCAAACGTGGTGAAATCTGCTACACCAGGACCTATTATGGCATATTTTATTGACACCGGGGAAACAAGCTCATGACATTTCTCCCCATCAACCTCAACGTGACCGGTCGTCCCGTGACCGTCGTGGGCGGCGGAAGGGTTGCCAGGCGCAAGTGCCTCTCCTTGCTGGAGGCCGGTGCCCGGGTGACGGTCATTGCCCCCCGGCTTGATGCGCAGTTGCTGGAGCTGGCCAATGACGGCTTGATCTGCCTGGCACAGCGGCCCTATGCAGACGGCGACCTGGCGGGCTCGGTGCTTGTCTATGCCGCCACCGACGATCCGGCTGTGAACCGGGCCGTGGCCGCGGAGGCCCATGACAGGGGGATTCCCGTTGACGTTATCGACGCCCCCGAACGGGGGAGTTTCATCAGCCCGGCCGTCCTCAGGCGAGGCGACCTGGTGATCGCCGTCTCCACCGGCGGCGGCGTCCCCGGCTTCGCGGCACGCGTCAGGGATGACATCGCCGGCACCATTGGCCAGGAATATGCTGAAGCCCTGCTCATACTTGGCGCGATTCGTGAAAAGCTGTTGACTGCGTCAAAAAACGCCGCATACAATAAGAACATTTTGCACGACCTGTCCGCTGCACCGCTGCCTGAAATGGTCAGATCGCGGAACTTCGAGGAACTGGACCGAACCCTCGCGCGCATCGCCGGTCCCGACTGTACCTTGGAAAACCTGGGATTCGGGAGAAAGGACTCCCCATGAACGCCGTTCTTTTTGTCGCAACCCTGCTGCTCTACCTCGCTGCGAGCGCCGCCTATCTCGCGTTTCTCGTCAAGCCGCGGGAGGTGCTCGGCAAGGTCTCCCGATGGGTACTGACCGGCGGGTTCGCTGTCCATGCCGTCTATACCGTGGACCGCTATATCGAGGCGGGCTACACGCCGATTACCAACCTCCACGAGTCGCTCTCTTTTTTCGGCCTGGCAATCGCGGGGGTTTATCTGGTTTTTGAGCGCAAGTACCGCACCATCATCCTCGGCTCCTTCATTACGCCCCTCGTGCTCTTGATCCTGATCGGCTCCACCGGCTTCCCCACGGCCATCTCGCCTCTCAATCCGGTTCTCAAGAGCCGCTGGCTCGCCATTCATACGGTCATGGCGTTCTTGGGCTACGCAGCCTTCGCGGTGGCCTTCGGCGCAGCCATCATGTACCTCATTCAGGAACACTTTCTCAAAAACAAAAAGCTCGGCGCGCTCTATCAGAAGCTTCCCTCCCTGGACGTGCTCGACGAAATCAACTACCGCTGCCTCACCCTCGGCTTCCCGCTCCTCACCTTCGCGATCATCAGCGGCGCAATCTGGGCTGAAACCGCCTGGGGCACTTACTGGAGCTGGGACCCGAAGGAAACCTGGTCCCTCATTACGTGGTTCGTCTATGCGGCGCTGCTCCACGGCCGGCTCACCACCGGCTGGCGCGGCAAAAAAGCGGCCTGGCTCGCCATTATCGGCTTTTTCGTGCTCCTCTTTACCTTCCTCGGCGTGAACCTCTTCATGTCGGGATTGCACAGCTACAAGTGAGAGAAGAGGCATACTGACATGAACATTGTTGTGGTGGGGCTCTCGCACAAAACAGCCTCCGTGGAGATTCGCGAGAAAGTCGCTTTTTCGCCAACCCAGATGGAAAACCCCCTGAGGACGCTCGTCGCCATTGATGACATCGCCGAGGCGGTAATCGTCTCTACCTGTAACCGGGTCGAACTCTACGCCTCGACCCGAGACGTGGCCGGCGGCATGGCGCGGCTCAAACGCTTCATGGGCGACTATCACGGTGTTCCCGTCGAGGTTCTTGAGCCCCACCTGTACAGTCATCACGGGGAAGCGGCCATACGGCACGTGTTCCGGGTGGCGGCAAGCCTTGACTCCATGGTCGTGGGCGAACCCCAGATCCTCGGCCAGATCAAGACCGCCTACGGCTATGCCGCGGAATTCAAGACTTCGGGCATCATCCTCAACCGTTTCCTGCACAAGGCATTTTCCGTGGCCAAGCGGGTCCGTACCGAGACGAAGATTGCTTCGTCGGCCGTTTCGGTATCCTTTGCCGCCGTGGAGCTGGCACGCAAGATCTTCGGCGACCTTTCCGACAAGACCGTCATGCTCATCGGTGCCGGGGAGATGTGCGAGCTGGCGGCAAAACACTTCCTGACCAACGGGGTACGCGGCGTCATGGTCACCAACCGGACCTACGAGCGGGCCGAACGGCTTGCCGAGGAGTTCGAGGGGAAGGCGATCCACTTCGAGGACCTCTTTGACCAGCTCCACAAGGCGGACATCGTACTCTCCTCCACGGGTGCCACCCACTACATCATCCGGCCCAAGGACATCGAAGAAGTGATCCGCCGCCGGAAGATGAAGCCCATGTTTTTCATAGACATCGCCGTCCCGCGGGATATCGATCCCAAGGTCAACGACGTGGAGAACGTCTATCTCTACGACATGGACGACCTCCAGAACGTGGTCGCCTCCAACCTCCAGCAACGGGCCGAGGAGGCCAAGAAGGCGGAAGGCATCATCGAGGAGGAGATCGGCCAGTTCTACAAGTGGATATCAAGCCTTGAGGTCACGCCGACCATCGTGGCCCTGCGCTCCAAATTCGAGGATGTCCGCCGGGCCGAGCTGGAAAAGACCCTCTCGGCCTGGAAAGACCTGCCCCCCGATGGAGCAAAGCGGCTGGAGGCACTCACTGCCGCCATCGTCAACAAACTCCTCCACCCTCCCACCGCCACCCTCAAGCGGACCGGCCAGGGGGGGAGGACCGATCTTTACGTGGACGCCCTGCGCACCCTCTTCGATCTCCAGACCGAGCTTCCGGAACCCGAAGGAAGCCTGGAGCTTGAGGAGTAACCCGCTCGGCCCCTCTGCTGCATGTATGTGCTACCCCATTAACGAGACAGTAAGGAGACCGGAAACCTATGGCACTTAACCGCCTCAGAATCGGAACCCGGGCGAGCCAGCTCGCTCTCTGGCAGGCCAATTGGGTCAAGTCCGAGCTGGAAAAACGCTACCCCGGCATGGAGGTCGAGCTGGTGAAGATCAAGACCACCGGCGACAAGATCCTTGACGTCCCCCTGGCCCAGGTGGGCGGCAAGGGCCTCTTCGTCAAAGAGATCGAGGAGGCGATGCTGAGGGGCGAGATCGACATCGCCGTGCACAGCATGAAGGACGTGCCGACCGAGTTTCCCGAAGGTCTCGGGCTGGTCTGCATCACCGAGCGCGAAGATCCCCGCGATGCTGTCATTTCCAACGGCGTGGCCTTTGCCGACCTGCCCCGGGGGGCAAAGATCGGCACGTCGGCCCTGCGCCGCCAGGCCCAGCTTCTCAAGGTCCGTCCCGACCTGGAAATGGTGATCATCCGCGGCAACGTGGAGACGCGCATCCGGAAGCTCACCGAGGACAAGCTGGACGCCGTCATCCTGGCCGCCGCAGGCCTCAAGCGCCTCGGATTCACCGATGCGGTGACCGAATATCTGCCCGTGGACCTCTCCCTGCCGGCCATTGGTCAAGGCGCCCTGGGCCTGGAGTGCCGCCTCGACGATCAGGCCGTCCGGGAAACCATCGACTTTTTCAACCACCCGGACACCGCCCACGCGGTACGGGCCGAGCGGGCACTGCTCTGGCGCTGCGAGGGGGGATGCCAGGTTCCCATCGCCGCCCACGGCCAGGTGAGCGGAGATTCCCTCGTCCTGACCGGCTTCATCGCCTCCGTGGATGGCACCCGTTCCGTCAAGGAGAGCATCTCGGGGCCGGTGACCGAGTGCGAGAAGCTCGGCATCGCCCTGGCCGAGAAGCTCCTCACCGACGGCGGGCACGAAATTCTTGCCGAGGTCTACCAGCGGGAAGTGTCCCGGGAGAAGGA
The DNA here is from genome assembly GCF_059620965.1 of Geobacter sp. PheSNFMC. NCBI lineage: Bacteria > Pseudomonadati > Thermodesulfobacteriota > Desulfuromonadia > Geobacterales > Geobacteraceae > Geobacter > Geobacter sp. PheSNFMC. The sequence continues at coordinate 28,472 of NZ_JCAMRN010000019.1, read as the reverse complement.
AATCCCGGTCTAATCGTCCATCCGCTTCACCGTCTCCGGCCACAGGGGACATGGAGGGATTCAGAGGAAACCTGCCCGGACCTTCTTCCTCTGAAATTCTCTGTGCCCCCTGTGGTCGGCTTTTTTGCACAATGACCATGTCCACAGCGTCCCGTAACAATTGTCTTGTCTACCTCATCGGCGCCGGCCCCGGCGACCCGGGCCTCATCACGGTTCGGGGCCGGGAATGCATCGCGCGGGCCGATGTGGTCATTTACGACTATCTGGCCAACGACGAGCTCCTCTCCTTCGCCCGTCCCGATGCGGAACTCATTTATGCCGGCAAGGTGGGGGGTCAACACAACCGGGCCCAGTGGCAGATCAATGAGCTCCTGGTCCGCAAGGCGCTTGAAGGACGCATCGTGGCGCGCCTCAAGGGAGGCGACCCCTTTGTCTTCGGCCGGGGCGGCGAGGAGTGCGAGGCCCTGGTCACCGCCGGCGTACCCTTCGAGGTGGTGCCGGGAGTGACCGCGGGAATCGGGGCTGCGGCCTACGCCGGCATCCCCCTCACCCACCGCAACGTCACCACATCGGTCGCCTTTGTCACGGGACACGAGAGCCCGGGCAAGGAATCGTCGGACATCGACTGGGAAGGGCTGTCACTCGGCAGCGGCACCGTTGTGTTCTACATGGGAGTGAAGAGTCTCCCGCACATTACGGAGAACCTCATGGCCCACGGCCGGCGCGCCGACACCCCGGTGGCCCTTGTCCGCTGGGGAACCCGGCCGGAGCAGGAAGTTCTGGTGGGAACGCTGGCCGACATCGCCGACAAGGTCCGCCGCACAGGGTTCAAGGCACCGGCCATAACCGTTGTGGGCGAGGTGGTCCGGCTTCGTGAAACGCTTCGCTGGTTCGACAACCGGCCCCTCTTCGGCCGCAGTATCATGGTCACCCGCGCCGCCGACCAGGCGGGCGAGTTCAGCGCCATGCTCCGGTCCCTGGGCGCACGGGTGTTGGAGTGCCCCACCATCGCCATCGTGCCGCCCGAGAGCTGGGAAGACCTCGACAACGCCATCAGCCGCATCGATACCTTTGACTGGGCCATCTTCACCTCATTCAACGCCGTACGCTTCTTCTTCCAGCGGCTGGCCGCCGCGGGTCGCGACTCGCGCGCCCTGGGAGCTTGCCGGATCTGCGTCGTGGGCCCGAAAACGGCCGAGGCCCTTGCCCCCTACGGGATCCGGCCCGACCTGGTGGCCGCAGACTATAAAGGAGAAGGGGTTATTGACGTGCTTCGCGACGTGCCGCTGGCCGGCAAACGGGTCCTGTTCCCCAAAAGTGACCGGGCGCGGGACGTGATCCCCACGGGCCTTGCAGCCTTCGGCGCCCAGGTCGAGGCACCGATCGCCTACCGCAACGCCACGCCCGAGGCGCTCCCGGCCGGCGTTGTCGAGGAACTGGAGGCCCGGCGCGTTCACTGCGTAACATTTACCTCCTCGTCCACCGTGCAGAACCTGGCGGCCATTCTTGGCGAGAACAGAATGCTCCACCTGCTGGAAGGGGTAACCATAGCCTCCATCGGTCCCATCACCTCCCGCAGTTGCCGCGAGCTGGGACTGCAGGTCCATATCGAGCCGCAGGAGTACACCCTGGCGGCCCTCGCCGCCGAGATGGTCCGCCACGTCGCGGCACCTGCCTGAGCCACGTTCACGGGGCAGTAGAGCTGAATGGAGCCCTTGCTCACCGACACCCATTGCCACCTGGACGCCCCGCCCCTGCGAGGACGCCTCGACGAGGTCCTGGCTTCGGCTCGCCATGCCGGCGTCGACCGGATCATCGTCCCCGGCGTTGCCCCGGAGGGATGGGATGAGATCGCCCTCCTGCCCCACAGGTACTCCCGTGTTTCCGCCGCCTTCGGCATCCATCCCATGTACGCGGACCGGGCCGACGAGCAGACCCTCGCCCGGCTCGCAGAACTGGCGCGTGATGCCGTTGCCGTCGGTGAAATCGGCCTCGACTACCTCTGCGCCGTTCCCCGCCCCGTTCAACAGGCGGCCTTCAGGGCCCAGCTCCGCGTGGCGGTAGAGGCCGGTGCACCCGTTCTGATTCACTGCCGCCGCGCTTTTACCGACCTGCTTGCCATCCTGCGCGAAGAGCATATCTCCCGCATCGGCGGCGTGATGCACGCCTTTTCCGGGAGCGCCGAAATCATGGCAGAGTGCCTGAAGCTCGGGCTCCACATCGCCGTTTCAGGAGTGGTGACACGCCCAAACGCGGTCCGTCCGCTGGAAATCGCACGCATCATCCCGGCGGACCGGCTGCTTCTGGAGACCGATGCCCCCGACATGACGCCCAGCTCCCGGCACGGGTGCCCCAACGAGCCGGCATTCCTCACGGAGACGGCACAACGGGTGGCGGAGCTCCGGGGAACGACCATTCGGGAACTCGCCGCCCAGACAACCCGAAACGCCCTCTGGCTCTTCCGCCGGATCGACACAATCTAACCCGTTGCCCTGACACCGAGGTACCCCATGTCCCTTCACCGTTTTTCACGCACCGAGATCCTGATCGGCCCCGAAGGGCTTCAGCGGCTGCACGGCTCGACTGTTGCCGTGTTCGGCCTCGGCGGGGTCGGCAGCTTCGCGGCAGAGGCCCTCTGCCGTGCCGGGATCGGCCGGCTGGTCCTCGTCGATTTCGACGATATCTGCCTCACCAACGTCAACCGGCAGCTCCACGCCCTGGACGGGACCGTGGGGCGCGCCAAGGTGCAGGTCATGGCCGAACGCCTCCGCCTCATCAATCCCCGGACGGACATTGTCCCCCACAAGGACTTCTACGAGGCGGGGAACAGCGACTTCCTCCTTTCGGGGGGTCATGACTACGTGGTGGACGCCATCGACCACATCACGAGCAAGCTCCACCTGATCAGAAGCTGCAAGGAGCGGGGGCTGCCCATCGTCTCAAGCATGGGGGCCGCCAACAAGCTCGACCCCACCAGGATCCGGGCGGCGGATATTGCCCAGACGAGCACCTGCCGCATGGCCAAGGTGGTGCGAAAGCTCCTCCGCAAGCAGGGGATCACAAACGGTGTCAAAGTGGTCTACTCCACCGAAGAGTATCGCGAACAGGCCATGCCTGATGCCGGGTGCAGATCCGACTGCATCTGCCCCAACAAAGAGGAACAACGGTTCTCCTGTGAGCACCGCCGGACGATCCTCGGCAGCATCTCCTTCATCCCCAGCATATTCGGACTCACCATGGCCGGCATCGTGGTGAACGACCTGCTGGAGCCCCGTTGAAAATTGCGTTGACCGGTTGAACGGCGCATAACTGCCGCTATACTGTGTTTACACAATCGATATGATGGGATGAAAGGAGGAATACTTCATGGGCAAGGAATATTCGGTACAGGAAGCTCTTAAGCTGGCAATCAAGGGTGAAAAGGACAGCATGGACTTCTACCGCAAGGCAGCGACCGTTACCAAGAATGAACGGGCCAGGAAAGTCTTCGACCTGCTCGCCAATGAAGAAGTCGGCCACCTCAAGGCATTCTTCGACCACTACAAGGGGGGCGATTTCGGCGACATCGCTGCCTACATGGCCCAGCCGGTCGACACCAAGAATCCGACCTACATGGCGCTCGTGAAGGCCATCGATGAGGAAACCCACGAGCAGAAAGCGCTCGAAATAGCCCTGAAAGAAGAGAAGGCCTGCATCGACCAGTACACCGTCCTTGCCAAGGACATTATCGATCCCCTGGTCAAGGGAATTTTCCAACAGGTCATCAAGGAGACGGAAAAGCATCTGGCGCTGATCGAGGAGGAGTATCGGCACGTCATGACCATGGTCCACGAGTCGGACCAGGACACATACGTGCGGGAATAATCGGAAAACTCACGGGATTTCTTCACCCCCATGAACAAGAGCGGCCCAGCGTCAGGGGCCGCTCTTTTCGCGTCATGGAGTCGTGCGGGCCGAGCTCACGGCTCAGCGGAGCGGGCCTCAGCCGCCGCCAATGGAACAGGCGTGGCCGACCGCCGGCGCACCGCCGGCCGAGCTGCCCACGGCGGGGGCGGAGATGAGTCTTCTGACCCGGTCGGAACCGCACGCAGGGCAGGATGTCTCGCGCTCGCCCGTGCCCATCTTCTGGAGCAGGGAAAACGTCCCGCCACAGTCCTCACAGCGATATTCGTATATCGGCATCTGCAACCTCCTATCTGCTCTATTTATATTCAAAATATCATATATTGCGTGGTTTAATCAATGCGATTCTGGCCCTGCCACGGGACGAATAACCGGCGCGCTGGACGGAAAAAGGGCGGCCCCTTCAGAGGCCGCCCTTTTTTCAGCAGAAGATAGTGCCGCTCGTTAGCCCATCTTGGCCAGAAGCGGCACAATGAGAAGCGACACGATGTTGATGATCTTGATCATGGGGTTGACGGCCGGGCCGGCGGTATCCTTGTAGGGGTCGCCCACGGTGTCGCCCGTGACGGCAGCCTTGTGGGCTTCACCACCCTTGCCGCCGTGATAGCCGTCCTCGATGTACTTTTTGGCGTTGTCCCAGGCACCGCCGCCGGTGGTCATGGAAATGGCGACGAAAATGCCCGTGACGATGGTGCCGACGATCACGCCCCCCAGGGCCTTGGGGCCGAGGGTAAAGCCGATGATGACCGGTGCGGCGATGGGAATGATGCCCGGGATCACCATTTCCTTGAGGGCGCTCTTGGTGACGATGTCGACGCAGGCGGCATAGTCGGGCTTGCCGGTGCCTTCCATGATCCCCTTGATCTCGCGGAACTGGCGGCGGACCTCTTCAACGACCGAGCCGCCGGCCTTGCCGACCGCCTCCATGCAGAGGGCGGCAAAGTAGTAGGGCAGCATGCCGCCCAGGAAGAGACCAACGATGATGTAGGGGTCGGCCAGGCTGAACTCGATGTTCTGCCCCGCCAGCTTCAGCTCGTCCACGTAGGAGGTGAAGAGAATGACCGCGGCCAGACCGGCGGAACCGATGGCGTAGCCCTTGGTGACGGCCTTGGTGGTGTTGCCCACGGCGTCCAGGGGGTCGGTGACGGCGCGGACCGAATCGTCCAGTTCGGCCATCTCGGCGATGCCGCCGGCGTTATCGGTGATGGGGCCGTAGGCGTCCATGGCAACGACGATACCCGTCAGCGACAGCATGGACACGGCGGCAATGGCGATGCCGTACACGCCGGCGCACTGGAACGCCACGATGATGCCGGCGGCGATGACGATGATCGGCATGGCCGTGGACTTCATGGAAACGCCGAGGCCTGCGATGATGTTGGTGGCGTGGCCCGTGGTGGAGGCCTGGGCAATGTGCTTCACCGGGGCGTACTCGGTGGCGGTGTAGTATTCGGTGATCCAGAAGATGGCACCGGTGACCACCAGGCCGACGATGGCGGAGATGAAGATGCTGGTGGCGGAGTAGCCCGTGGGGTTCCCTTCGGGGAACATCTGAACCGTGACGAAGTAGAAGGCGATACAGGCGATGACGCCGGAGGCGATCAGACCCTTGTAGAGGGCGGGCATGATCTTCTGGCTGGCGCCGAGCTTGACGAAGAAGGTGCCGATGATGGAGGCGATGATGGAGATGCCGCCGAGGATCAGCGGATAGGTCACCGCGCCGGAGAAGTTGTTGAAGGCAATGGCGCCCAGCAGCATGGCGGCGATGAGGGTAACGGCATAGGTTTCGAACAGGTCGGCGGCCATGCCGGCGCAGTCGCCCACGTTGTCGCCCACGTTGTCGGCGATGACCGCCGGGTTGCGCGGATCGTCCTCGGGAATGCCGGCTTCAACCTTGCCAACCAGGTCGGCACCCACGTCGGCCCCTTTGGTGAAAATACCGCCGCCGAGACGGGCGAAGATCGAGATCAGGGAGCCGCCGAAGCCGAGGCCCACCAGTTGGCTCACGATATCCTTGACCGGAGCGCCGGGCATCAGTTGCTGCAGCACCAGATAGTAACCGGCCACACCCAGGAGCCCGAGGCCGACCACCAGCATGCCGGTGATTGCCCCGCCCTTGAAGGCCACGTTGAGAGCCTTGTGGATGCCGGACTTGGCGGCTTCAGTGGTCCGGATATTGGCGCGGACCGAAACGAACATGCCGATGAAGCCGGTCAGGCCGGAGAAAACGGCGCCGATGGCGAAACCGACCGCGGTTTTCATCCCCAGCGTGGCGAACAGGGCAATGAACATGACCACGCCGACCACGGCGATGATGGTGTACTGGCGCTTCATGTAAGCGCCGGCACCCTCCTGGACCGCTGCGGCGATCTGGCGCATCCGCTCGTTCCCCTGGGGGAGCCCCAGGATCCACTGGGCCGAGGCGAGGCCGTAGACAACGGCCGCCGCAGCACAGGCCAAGGCGAAATAGACTGCATACTGTTCCATGAACCAACCTCCTATGATAGATAGCCGAACAGGCCGTGTTTCCGCAAAAAAAGCCCCGCGTCCGCAGAGCGAAAAACGAAAAATTGTTATAGGAAACCATGCGAATTGTCAATGTTAAAATGCCTTATGCGCCCCCTGTGGCGGCAATAGTGCAAAGAGGCTTGTTGACTCGTGCAAAGCCTGATAGTATTGAACAATTATTGACGTAGACTCCCAAATGCAATAAAATACCAATCACATGGAACAGAAAATTCAATTCAAAGAATCAAAGCTTCAGGCCCTCGAAACGGGGTGCCGCCAAAACGGGTTCGCCATGACCGTCCAGCGCCGGGTCATCATGGAGGCACTGGCGGAACGGACCGACCACCCCACGGCCGATCAATTGTATGATACGGTCAAGGGCCGTCTGCGCGGCATCTCCCGGACAACGGTGTATCGTGTCCTGGAGACCCTGGTGGGCATCGGGGTCGCGCAAAAGATCAGCAATCCGGAGGCAAAGGCCCGATTCGATGCAGACACCGAGCGTCACCATCACGCGGTCTGTTCCCGGTGCCAGCGGGTAAGCGACATTCACGACCCCCAGCTCAACGCGCTTCCGATGCCGACCGGCGAGATCGGGGGGTTCACCATCACCGACTACTCCATCAACTTCAGCGGGCTGTGCGCCGACTGTCGTTAGATCAGTCTCTGACAAAAGGAGGGATTTCATGAAAAAATGGCGTTGCGTTGTCTGCGACTACATCCACGAAGGCCCCGAACCGCCCGACACCTGTCCCGTGTGCGGCGTCGGTCCTGATCAATTCGAAGAAATAACCTGAGAAGACCCGGTTTCACTGCATGACATCAAGGATCCGTTGCGCCAGGGAGGGTTGATAGATGGAGTTCGCAACACTGGAAGACATTATCCGCTTCGCCGTTCAACGGGAAGAAACCGCCTACCGCCTGTACAAGACGGCGGCAGAGAAGGCCACAAGCATAGCGGCACGCAAGATGTTCGAAGAGATGGCCCATGAGGAGGCGGGTCACAAGCACGCCTTTGAGAACCTGAACATCGAAGGTGCCGAGCGCTACACCTTTGCAGAACGGCCTGACATGAAGCTGGCCGAGTACATGGTCGACCTTCCGTTCAGGGAGGACATGGACTACCCGGAGATTCTCCGCTATGCCATGAAGACCGAGGAATCGGCCTACAAACTCTACATGGCCGCGTCCGAAATGACCGACGACCCGAAACTCAAGCGGATGCTCATGGTGCTCGCCGATGTGGAAAAGGGCCACAAGCTGAAGGTCGAAGCCCTGTACGACGAGAAAGTACTCACCGAGATGTAGCAGGAACCGGCGGCCTGGATGCAGAGACGCCTCCACGCCCCTCCGGCCCTCCCCCTTTGGTGAGGGCCGTTCATGTTTCAAGAGCACGGAATCATCACTCCCAACCGACACAGAAGGAGGTTACGCCAGTGAAAGCTGTTGAAATAAGACAAGGTGTGTTCTGGGTGGGCGCCGTTGACTGGGCGGTGCGCGACTTCCACGGTTATGAAACCCCGCGCGGCACCACCTACAACAACTTCCTCATCATGGACGAGGAAATCACCCTCATCGATACGGTGAAGTACGATTTCGCCGACCTGACCATCAAGAACATCGCCGGAATTGTCGATCCGGCACGGATCAAGAACATCATCATCAACCACATCGAAAACGACCACGCGTCCAGCCTTGACCGGATCATGGCCCTGGCTCCCCAGGCGACAATCTACATATCCGAAAAGGGTCGTAAAGGCCTTGAGCGGTTCTTCGACCTTTCAAACTGGAGCGTCAAAACGGTCAAGACCGGCGACACCCTCTCCATCGGCTCCCGCACCCTGGAGTTCCTGGAAACCCCCATGCTCCACTGGCCCGACTCCATGGTGACCTATTCGCGCCAGGACCGTATCCTGTTCACCCAGGATGCGTTCGGCCAGCACGTGGCCTCGGCCAGCCGGTTCGACGACGAATTCGAGAAGAGCGATTCGGCCGCTGAACTCGAAGACGCCGTCGTCGACTACTACGCCAACATCCTGATGCCTTTCGGCCAGATGATCAAAACCAAGATAGCGGAAATCCAGGCAAAGGGATTCGACATCGACATCATCGCACCGGACCACGGCCTCATCTGGCGTGCCAACCCGGGCAAGGTCCTCAATATGTACCTGGACATGGCCAATGGAAAAGCGAACGAATCGGTCGTCATCATCTACGACACCATGTGGCAGAGCACCGAGAAGATGGCGGTCCCCATTGCCGAGGGAATCAGGGCCGAAGGGCTCGACTGCCGCGTCGTAAAGCTGCGGGCCACCCCCATGAGCGTCGCCATCAAGGAGTTCTGGAAATCGCGCGGCGCCCTCATCGGCTCGCCGACCCTGAACAACATCCTCTACCCCTCCGTGGCCGAATTCCTGACCCACCTGCGGGGACTGCGGCCCAAGAACCGGCTCGTGGGCGCCTTCGGCAGCTACGGTTGGGGCGGAGGCGCGGTGCGGGACGCCTATGAAGAATTCAAGAAAATGGGACTGCAGGCCGTCGAGCCGGGATACCAGATACCCTATCGTCCTTCCCGGGCCGACGAGGAGGGCGCCTTCGAATTCGGTCGCACCTTTGCCCGGCAGGTCATCGAGTACCACAAGGGATTCTGACCCCCGTGGCCCCGTAAATTCGCACCGGAACGGGCGCGGCCCCGCGTGCCCCGCCTGTTCCGGCTTTCTTGCGCTTTGCTGCACGAACCTGTATCATTGAACCCCATGGACCTGAAGTACGGCGACACTTCATTCCCCCTGGCAATCCCCCCCGAGCGTCTCATGGGCGTCATCCGCCCGTCGGCGCCCGACCCGGACGGCGACCCGGCAGCCATCATCTCCGAAGCCCTGGACCGCTGCGCCGACACCATCGCCACCTTCAGGCCGGGCGAACGTGTCGTCATCGTCACCTCGGACATCACCCGCTCCACCGGGAGCGAGATCTACCTCCCGCTCCTGGTGGAGCGTCTTGCGGCCGCAGGTATCCGGGAGCGCGACATGGAAATCGTCGTGGCCCTCGGCATCCACCGCAAGCAGACGAAACACGAACATCGGCGGATCGCGGGCCCCCTCTACGGCCGGATTCGCATCACGGACCACGAGTGTGACGACCCCGGCAAGCTCGTCATGGTCGGCCGCACATCCACCGGCATCGACGTGGTGGTGAACCGCACGGTGGCGGAGGCCGACCGGGTGATCCTCACCGGAGCCATCGGCTTCCACTACTTTGCCGGCTTCGGCGGAGGACGCAAGAGCATCCTGCCAGGCGTGGCAGGCCGTGCCAGTTGCATGGCGAGCCATTTCGCCGTTCTGAATCCCGGCGAAGGCACCGGCAGAAACCCTCTGGCCACCACCGGCAACCTGGAAGGCAACCCGGTCCACCGGGCCATGGTCGAGGCCTGTGCCATGGTGGCCCCCGAATTCATCCTGAACACGGTCCTGTCCCCCGCCAAGCGAATCATCGCCGCCTTTGCCGGCCACTGGCGCGAGGCACACGAAGAGGGGTGCCGTTTCTATGCCGAACGGTTCTCCTTTCCCCTGGAGAAGCAGGCTGACCTGGTGGTCGTTTCCTGCGGCGGCTACCCCAAGGACATCAACGTCATCCAGTCCCACAAGTCCATGGAGTACGGCTGTCAGGCCCTCCGCAGGGGAGGCGTCATGATCCTACTGGCCCAGTGCCGGGACGGCTACGGCAATGCAACGTTCTTCGACTGGTTCCGGTTCCGGGACCTGGATGCCTTTGAAGCGCGGCTGCGAAGCCACTACGAAATCAACGGCCAGACCGCTTACTCGCTGCTGCAAAAGGCCCGAACCTTCAGCATCATCCTGGTTTCTGACCTTCCCCCGGAGGAGGTGCGGGCCATGGGAATGACCCCCGCCAGGACCCTCGACGAGGCCATGGCAACGGCGACGGGCCTGCTCCCGGCCGACTATGCCGCCTACGTCATCCCCGAGGGGGGGACGGTGCTGCCGATAACGATGTAGGGGCAAACCTCGTGTTTGCCCGATCTTGGGCGATCACAAGGATCGCCCCTACAAAGGACATTGCAACAATGATTGATTCCCGCATCATTCAAGAATTGAAACTAATCGTCGGCACCGACAACGTGGCGACCGACCGCCAGGATCTGCTCTGCTACGGCTATGACGCCACCCAGATGGAATTTCTCCCCGACGCCGTGGTCCACCCGGGCTCGCCGGAGGAGATCGCCGCCATCCTGAAGCTGGCCAATGCGGAGCGCTTTCCGGTCTTTCCCCGGGGCGCCGGCAGCGGCTTCACCGGCGGCGCGCTCCCCAAGGGGGGCGGCATCGTCCTGGTCGTTACCCGGCTGAACCGCATCCTCCGCATCGACACCGAGAACCTGGTCGCCGAGGTGGAGCCGGGTGTCGTCACGGAGCAGTTCCAACAGGAGGTGGAAAAGCTGGGGCTCTTCTACCCCCCCGATCCGGCCTCCCTCAAGTTTTCCACCTTGGGCGGCAACGTGGCCGAGAACGCCGGCGGCCCCCGCTGCGTCAAGTACGGCGTCACCCGCGACTTCGTCATGGGTCTGGAAGTGGTGCTTCCCACCGGCGAGATCATCCGCACCGGCGGCGAAACCTACAAGGGAGTGGTCGGATACGACCTGACCCGCCTCCTGTGCGGCAGCGAGGGAACCCTCGGGATCATCACCAAGATCATCTTCAAGCTGTTGCCGCTGCCCGAGGCCAAGAAGACCATGCTGACCATCTTCGATTCCATCGACGGCGCGGCAAAGGCGGTCTCCACGATAATCGGCAACAAGATCATTCCCACGACCCTCGAGTTCATGGACCACGCCACCCTCCAGTGCGTGGAGAAGCGCTTCAATCTGGGGATTCCGGCAGAGGGGCGGGCGGTGCTCCTGATCGAGGTGGACGGAGACCGGGACCTGATCGAAAAGCAGGCGGCACGCATCCAGGACCTGATCAGGCCCCTGGGCCTCGTGGAATGCAAGATCGCCCGGGACGCGGCCGAATCCGAGGCCCTCTGGAAGGTGCGGCGCCTGGTGTCGCCATCGTTGCGGGACGTGAATCCGGACAAGTTCAACGAGGACATCGTGGTCCCGCGCTCGAAGGTACCGGACGTCATCCGCGCCATCGACAGGATCCGGCAGAAGTATGACATTCCCATCGTCAACTTCGGCCATGCGGGCGACGGCAACATCCACGTCAACGTCATGGTCGACAAATCCGTGGCCGGGCAGGAGGAAAAGGCCCATCAAGCCATCGGTGAAATCTTCCAGGCCGCCCTGGACCTGAACGGTACCATGTCCGGCGAACACGGTGTTGGCCTGGCCAAGCAGCCTTACATCCACCTGGAGCTGAAGCCGGCCCAGGTGGCGGCCATGCAGGCCGTCAAGAAGGCTTTGGACCCGAACAACATCCTCAATCCTGGGAAGATGTTCCCGAGAGAAGATTGAAGGATAAATTCTTCTTTTCAACACAGAGCAACAGAGAAACCTTTTTCCCGAACATAGCTCAGTTGCTCGGCTGCTCTGTGTTTCATAAGGGCTTTTTATGATTCAGAAGGACTCAAACGTGTCTGCCTTGCAGCGAGTCGAAAACGAATTGAAGAAATGCGTCAAGTGCGGCGCCTGCCGCGCCCATTGCCCGGCCTTTGCAGCCTGGCAGCGTGAGCCGGCCGTGGCCCGCGGCAAGGTGGCCGTTGCCCAGCACATCCTCAAGGGGGACGTGGAGCTGGACGACCAGACCTACGCGATCATGTCCAAGTGCCTGCTCTGCGGCAGTTGCGTGGAAAAGTGCCCCAATGACGTGCCCACCGACGAGATCGTCGTCACCGCCCGGGAAGTCCTGGCCCGGCGCCGCGGGCTCACCACCTTCCACAAGGCCGTGGGGCAGGTCATTAAGAACCGCCGGCTGATGTCCTTCGGAGCCCTTGCCGCCGCAATCCTGGGGCCGCTCTTTTTCCGCAAGGTCCCCCAGACCTCGGGGCTGCGGCTCCGTTTCCCCCTTCCCTTTGTGGGAAACCGTCGCCACATTCCCCAGATCGCCCGCAAGCCCTTCATGGACCGCCATCCGGAGGTCATTCAGGGCGAGCCGGGCAAACCCCGCGTTGTCTTCTACGTGGGCTGCATGACCAACTTCGTCTACACCGAAGTGGGCGAGGCAGCCCTGGCCCTGTTCCGCCACCTGGGATGCACCGTCATCATCCCCAAGGGACAGGGATGCTGTGGTCTTCCGGGCATGTCCGGCGGCGACCTGGACACTGTCCGCGGCCTTGCCGAACAGAACCTGGCGGCCCTCGAGAAGTATGAGGCCGACTATGTCATGACTGCCTGCGCCACCTGCGGCGGGGCGCTCCACAAATTCTACCCCGCCCTCATCGGCAAGCGGCACCCGGAGCTGGCAACGCGGATCAGGGCCATTGCCGACAAAACGGTCGACGCGGCCCAACTCCTCCAGCAGCTCGGGCTGCATCCGGAGGAAACGGGGGCGGGCGAGCGCCTGAAGATCACCTACCACGACCCCTGCCACCTGCGGACCAGGAACATCACCCGCCAGCCCCGCGAACTACTGAAAGGCTCTCCCGGGGTCGAACTCGCGGAGATGGAGGGTGCCGACAAATGTTGCGGACTTGGCGGCACCTTCAATGTCTATCACTATGACGCGTCCCTGAAGATCAATGAGGGAAAGAGCGCGGCCATCGAAAAGACCGGTGCCGACGCGGTCGTCACCGGTTGTCCCGGCTGCATGATGCAGCTCTCCGACGGGCTCAAGCAGCGGGGTAACCGCACCCGTGTCATGCATACCCTTGAAGTGCTCGCCCGGGCGCTCGGAAAGTAATCGATTCAGGGGAGCGGGGGTGCACGCCCCGCTCCCCTATCCACATGCTCCCGAAAAAATCGTTCTAGTTCTCCCAATGCCCCGTTGAGACGCTCTCCCTCCCCCCCGTGCCATCGCTCACCCGCCATAAACTCTTAAGCCAAGATAAAAATTCTTTTATTGACATTACACGGTTGATTGAGGTATTACACAATCGAATAAAAACCAGTTCTATTTCTTAAAACACAACGGCGTAAAATAAAAACAAGGAACCGGTGCGCCGACACCGCTTCCGTCTGCCGACGACGTTGTGGGTGTTCCGGAGAGGTGGATGACCGAGTATAATATCGGGGCAAAAATCAAAAAGCTCCGTCTCGCCAAAAAGCTGACGCTCCAGGCGGTGGCGCGCGAAACCGGTTTTTCCCCGGCCCTCATCTCCCAAATCGAGAACAACAACGTTTCTCCGCCCATTGCCACCCTTTCGAAGATCGCCAAGTTCTTCGATGTGAAGATCAGCCTTTTCTTCTCAGAGGATGAGGAGGAGCACCGCTACGAAGTGGTGCGCCGGGGTGAACGCAAGGTCATCCCGCGCGTTATCTCCCGGGCCGGAACCAGCCAGGGCTACTCCTACGAATCACTCTCCTTCCGCAAGCAAAACAAAAAAATGGAGCCGTTTCTGCTGACGGTCACTGAAAAGGCCGCAGAAGAAAACACCTACAGCCATGACGGCGAGGAGTTTCTGTTCGTCATGAAGGGAACGGCTGAGCTTTTGCTTGAGGATGAGCGCGTCGTCCTGGAAGAGGGTGACTGCGTCTACTTTGATTCCTCCCTGAAACATCGCCTCCTTTCCAAGGACGGCAGTGAAGTACAGGTCCTCGCCGTAGTCACCCGTTGAACGGGTACCATCCGAACAGGTTCATGGGGCCGGTCCGCTACACGTGCCCCTTTTTTTATACAACTCACCGTATACGGCAGATGCATTTACGGGTCACGGCCCGCACGGGACGGGTACCCCGGGCTACTTATGTTGGAATCCATTACGCAGAGGAGGATGTGTGAATGAAGTGTGAAGCACGGCAGTCGCATGCAGCTAAATCCACGTACCGGAAGGATTGCGGAGATGTCCATGAAAGCAACTAAACCGTCATTGAACAACCCCTTTGACCCGCCCGAGAAAGTGGAGTTCACCATCCCGGGGGAGATTTCACGCACGACCGGTCCCTATGAAGAAGCCATGAAGGAAGGGTACGACCTGATCCAGCGCCCTATCAAATCGGTCAGCATCGATCAGATCGAAAAGCAGCACTTCAAAAAGCGGATGACCGTATGGGAGCGGATCAAGGTGCTCACCGACAAGGAGCCCAACGTCCTCTACCAGAACTGGGGCAAAAACCTGGACGGCGCCTCGCTGGTAACCGCCATCCTCAACATCGGCGGCCGTGATGTGGCGGTATACGGCCACGACTTTACCGTACGCGCCGGTTCCATCGACGCCACCAACGGCAGCAAACTGGCCCGTCTCTTCAACATGGCCGGCGAAAAGGGGATTCCCCTCATCGGCATGAACGACTCCGCAGGCGCCTTCGTCCCGGCCGGAGTCGGCGGTCTCGACGGCTACGCCGAGGCGTTCACGGCGCTGCGCAAGATCAGCGGCGTAGTCCCCTCCATCATGTGCATGTTCGGCTTTAATGCCGGCGGCGGCTCCTACCTGCCGCGGCAGGGGAGCTTCGTCATCCAGCCCGCCGACACCTTCTTCGGCCTCACCGGGCCCGGCGTCGTCAAATCGGTTCTCGGCGAGGACATCACTCCCGATGAGCTCGGCGGTCCCAAGGTCCACGGCAGATCGGGCGTGGCCGACCTGACCGTCTCCGACGAGGTGGCTGCCCTCCGGACAGCGGTCCGGCTCCTGTCCTACATTCCGGACAACAACAGCGTGGGCGCCCCGCTCCAGGAGACCAGCGATCCCCTGAACCGCAAGACCTGGGAGATCAACACCCTCCTGAAAAAGGCCTTCAACTCGCCGACCGGCTTCAACACGCCGTTCGACGTGTCCATCATCATCCAGCAGATCTGCGACCATGGCGACTACTTCGAACTGCAGCCCGAGCGGGCACGGGAGGCGGTAACCGCCTTCGGCCGCCTGGGGGGTCAGGTCGTGGGCTTCGTGGCCAACAACTCGGCCGTGGCCTCGGGTCAGATCGACTGCGACTCGGCGGTGAAGATCGCCCGGTTTGTCCGGTTCTGCAACATCTACAATATTCCCATCATTTTCATGGAGGACACCACCGGCTTCCTGCCGGGCCGCGAGCAGGAAAGCCGCGGCATCGTCCAGGCCGGCCGCTCCATGCTCGACGCCATCGTCGACGTCCGCACCCCGCGGATCCTGCTGATTCTCCGCAACGCCTTCGGCGGTGCCTACGCCTCCTACAACAACTACCCCACAGGCGCAGACCTGGTACTGGCCCTTCCCACAACCCGCCTCGCCGTCATGGGGCCGGCCGGCAAGGAATTCGTCTACAAGGACGAAATCCGCAAGATCCGCGGTGCCGTTGCCGACATGATCAAGAAGGGGGTTGAAGAGCGCACCAAGGCCGGCATGGAGGCCGGAGCCGCCAAAAAAGATGCGGAGAAAGAAGCGGCCGAGTGGCTGAAGGGCCAGGAAACCGCCCTGAACCAGCGATACGAAAAAGAACTGATGAATCCGAAGGAAGGTCTGGCCTTGGGCTCAATCTCCTCCATCGTGATGCCGACCGATCTGCGCCAGGTACTCGGCGAAAACATCGCCTTCCTGATGCGGCACTACAAGCCGTCGCCCATGTGCGGCCCGCAGCGCGAGTTCCACTAAGCCAATAATCACCTTCACCAACATAGAGCAACCGAGGATTACAGAGCCGACAAAAAAGTGCTGACACCCCATCGCTAACCTGTGAAATCTGTTTGATTTTCTCAGTTGCTCAGTTGCTCGGTGCTTCAAAAAGTTTTTTTATCTTAATCTGGAGATAGAAACCAATGACCGACCTGTACAATAACAACCCCCTCATTCACCGGGACCGCCGGCTGAGCACGTCCGTTTCCGAGTGGGTGCGCTCCTTTGCCTGTGAAGACCTGAAGCCGCTCATCGTCTGCCGCGGTCCCATCCGCAAGGAGGCCATGGATGTCTTTGAGGAGATGGGAATCTCCCACTACGGCATCCTCCTCTCCGAGAAGGACTCCATAGTCTACGCCAATGCCCTGGCCCCGGAACTGCGCCAGTTGACCGATTCCAACCGGGTCCACCGAGTGCCCGACTATACCGGCGCCACCAAGGAGGAGCGGGTCGAGCGGATCGGCCAGATCATCCAGATCGCCAAGGACAACGGCTACGACTCCATCTTCGCCGGTTACGGCTTCATGGCCGAAGACGAGGAGTTCGTGGCAGCCATCGAAAACGCCGGTCTCTCCTTCATGGGCCCCAACTCCTGCACCCAGGCGGACGCCGGCAAGAAGGACGAGGCCAAGCGGACCGCCCTGCAGGTAGGGGTCAGCGTTACCCCCGGCATCAACAACGTTACCGCCCGGACCCTGGTCGCGAAGCACCCGACCCGCGAGGCACTCCTGGCCCTGGCAAAGGCCAATGGCCTCGACGTGGATGTCAAGGTACTTGGAGACGCGAAGCTTTCCCTGGAAGAGCTTGCCGACGAGATCCTCTACGCCTCCTACGCCAAGGGGATCGACCTCTACTCCATTGAGGAACTCTCCGCCCAGGTGCAGGTGGAAGTGGAGAACATGTTCCGGGAGTACCCCGGCAGCCGGATCCGCCTCAAGGCCATCGGCGGTGGCGGCGGCAAGGGACAGCGGATTCTCGGCGCCTCCCTCCTCAACATCAAGAAGCCCACCGACGCCCGGATCAAGGAAGCGGCCGCCGAGGCCCCGGGCCTGGTCCGGGAGGTCCTGAACGAGGTCAAGGCCAACGGCGTGGGCGACAACAAAAACGTCCTGATCGAGCTCAACATCGAGCAGACCCGCCATAACGAAATCCAGCTCCTGGGCAATGGCGAGTGGTGCATCTCCATGGGGGGCCGCGACTGCTCCCTCCAGATGCACGAGCAGAAACTCCTGGAAATCTCCGTCACCCAGGAAGGGCTGGCAGCTGCCATCGACAAGGCCAAGAATGCCGGGCGCACCGCCGAGGTGAAGGCCCTGGAGAGCGATCTCAAGGTCCTCAAGCGGATGGAGGAGGATGCCGCCAAATTCGGTGTTGCCGTAGGGCTCGACTCCGCCTCAACCTTCGAGTGCATCGTGGACCGGGACCGCTACTACTTCATGGAGGTGAACACCCGCATCCAGGTGGAGCACCGGGTCTCGGAGCTCTGCTACTCCCTCAAGTTCACCAACCCCAAGGACAAGAACGACTTTTTCATCGTCGAATCCCTGGTTGAGGCCATGGCGCTTCTGGTGCGCCACAAGAAGCGGCTCCCCAAGCCGGAACGGATTCCCCGGTTCGGCGCCGGCGCCGAGGCGCGCCTCAACGCCACCGACGCCTCCCTCTCCCCCCACGCCGGCGGCATGATTCGCTACTGGTCGGCCCCCATCGAAGGGGAAATCCGCGATGATCAGGGAATCTGCCTGGTCAACCCCGACACCGGCATGTTCATGCGCTACAAGGTTGCCGGAGCCTACGACTCCAACATCGCCCTCCTCCTCACCAAGGGGGAGGACCGCCTCGACAGCTACCTGAAACTCTCCGAGGTGCTGGGCAAGACCACCCTGCGGGGAACCGACCTGGCCACCAACCTGGAGTTCCACTACGGCCTGGTCAACTGGTTCCTCGGCCAGAACGTCATGGCCAAGCCGACCACCCGCTTCGTGGTTCCCTACCTGACCCTGGTGGGCTTGTTGAAGGAAGAGGCCAACAAGCTCGATACCCTCTTTGCCTTCATCCAGATGAAAAAAGCCTATGCCAAGAAAATGGCCGAGCAGTTCCCCGATGACCCGAAGATCGCCAAGGAGATGTCCGCGATCCTCGATCGCAAGGGGACCCTCGTCACCCGTCCCATGGACCGGCTCCTGGCCGATCCCCACCTCCTCTCGGGGTGGCTCTCCGTCAACCGGAAGAACTTCGCCATGGAAAACGGGAAGGTGGTCTGGCACGACAACCCCTTCGTGATCCTGGGGGACACCTACGAGTACCTCAACATGTCCTATGACCCGGCAGCACCGGCCGCCGACGTCATCTGGAGCCACGATAACGACCTGCTCCAGAGGGGGCTGCGTTTTTACACCACCCTGGCCGGGAAGTTCAACCTCGGGCTCCACGAGTTCGATGCCCTCTCGGCCCTCCTGGCCAACGAGAAGCCCCAGGGCGGGTTCTCTGCCGGGGAGTGGCTTGAAATCCAGTCGGCTCACATGGGCTTCGAGGCGGGCCTCGAACTTCTCGGCATGCTCTTCATCATCGCCGAGACCGTGAAGTTCTGGGACTTCAAGGTGGAGGAAGACCTGGAGGTCACCATCCCCGACTACCTGAACGATCCGGAGTTACAGGCCAGGATGAAGAAGGTGCTGGTCCCCCCTCCGGCCACCAAGGCCGACGAGGTCGTTGCCATGTGCGGCGGCATGTACTACGGCCAGGAAGCCCCGGGCATGCCCCCCTTCGTAACCGAGGGGATGCATTTCGAGAAGGGGCAGCCCCTCTACATCATCGAAGTCATGAAGATGTTCAACACCGTCCGGGCCACCTTCTCGGGCACCATCGACAAGATCATCATGCAGGGGGCCGACGGCAGCATCGTCCAGAAGGGGCAGCCCCTCTTCAAAGTAACGCCTGACGAGAAATTCGTGGAAGTGAACCCGGAAGAACTGGAGCAGATCAAGCGCGAACGGACCGCAGCCTATCTCAAGGCTGTTCTCTAGGCGCGGGGCGGACTGATACGCAGAGGGCTCCGTGCCACATCCGGAAGCCCTCACCGTACCCGCCGACCCTGCCCGAAAAGGCGGGGTCGGCTTTTATGGGGCGCAGGACGTCAGCGGCACCCTGCGCCACAGAACCCGCAGACAGGGCGTAGCGCAGCACAGCCCCGACGAATACCACTTACCGCCATAGAGGAGGATACCGTGAAAAAAGGGAAACTGATCGTTATCGAGGGAATCAGCGGCTCCGGCCAGCAGGTCAAGGCAGGCATCGTGGCGCTCCACAGCACCCTCGTGGAGAACAAGTACGATGTCGTCGAATGCGCCAATCCCGATTCAGGCCGGGCAAAGGAACTGGGAATCGCCAACCTGCTCAACTGGCCCTTCGGCAGAACCCCCCGGGCCGACTTCTTGTTCGAGAGCGCGGTCCGGACCGAAGTATTCAAGAACGTCGTCGAGCCAGCCCTGGAGCAGGACAAGATAGTTCTCTGCAAGCAATCGAGCATTTCATCCCTGGCAAACGCCTGGGTCAGCGGCTACACCAAGCATTTCGACGTATTGCGCCATATTGACAAGATTTCCAGGGGATTTCTCTTCGAGGACGAGATCTATCCGGATCTGACCATCTTCATCGACGTACCGGCCCAGGAGGCCTTCGAGCGGGTCGAGGACGTCCTTCAGATCCACCACGAAGGGGGTATCGACTACTACAATCAGATGCGCGAGTTCTATCTCAAGGAGATTTCCCGGTGGCGCGGGGTCAGAATCGACGCCTCCGCCGACAGGCATCCTGAAATAATCAATGCCGAAATCTGGGACGTGGTCAAGAAAATCCTCTAGGCCACGCCCGTGCACCACACCGCAGCTCTGACGCCCCGGATGGGGCGTCTCTGCGTACGGTGCCATGACTCTGCAGAAAACTCAGAGACTCCCAACGCATCAGAAGGAGATATCCATGAGCATCAGCGAAAAGAAACAGGCTTGGCAGGATACTGTCGTAGCCAAGAATATTGCCAAGGCGCCCGAGCGGAAGACCGAGTTCCGGACCACCTCCGGCATCGAGATGGAGCGCTGCTTCACCCCGGCGTTCGAAGACTACCCGGGTTACGGGGAAACCCTCGGCTTCCCGGGCCAGTACCCCTTTACCCGGGGCGTACAGCCCACCATGTACCGGGGGCGTTTCTGGACCATGCGGCAGTACGCCGGCTTCGGCACGGCGAAAGAGTCCAACGAGCGCTACAAATACCTCCTCCAGGCGGGTCAGACCGGTCTTTCCGTCGCCTTCGACCTTCCCACTCAGATGGGCTACGATTCCGATGCCGCCATGGCCGCCGGCGAGGTGGGCAAGGTGGGGGTCGCCATCGACTCCCTGGCCGACATGGAAGTGCTCTTCGACGGCATCCCCCTTGACCAGGTCTCCACCTCCATGACCATCAACTCAACGGCCGCCATCCTCCTTGCCATGTATATTGCCGTGGCCGAGAAACAGGGGGTGCCGGCCGACAAGATTTCCGGCACCATCCAGAACGACATCCTCAAGGAATACATGGCCCGCGGCACCTACATCTACCCCCCTCGCGAGTCCATGCGGATCATCACCGACATCTTCGCCTACTGCAAAGACTGCGTTCCCAAATGGAACACCATCTCCATCTCCGGCTACCATATCCGCGAGGCCGGCTCCAGCGCGGTGCAGGAAGTGGCGTTCACCCTGGCCGACGGCATCGCCTACGTGGATGCCGCCATCAAGGCAGGCCTGTCGGTTGATGAATTCGCCCCCCGTCTTGCCTTCTTCTTCAACGCGCACAACAACCTGCTGGAGGAAGTGGCGAAATTCAGGGCCGCCCGTCGCATGTGGGCCACCATCATGAAGGAACGCTTCGGCGCCAAGGACCCCCGGTCCATGATGCTGCGTTTCCACACCCAGACCGCCGGCTGCACCCTCACCGCCCAGCAGCCCGACAACAACATCATGCGGGTCACCATCCAGGCGCTGGCAGCGGTGCTTGGCGGCACCCAGTCGCTCCACACCAACTCCCGCGACGAGGCATTGGCGCTGCCCACCGAGGATTCGGTCCGTATCGCGCTCCGCACCCAGCAGGTCATCGCCTATGAATCGGGCGCCGCCGACTCCATTGACCCGCTGGCCGGCAGTTTCCTCGTGGAATCCCTCACCGACCAGATCGAACGGGCCGCGTTCGACTACATCGAGAAGATCGACCGCCTCGGCGGAGCAGTGGAGGCCATCTCGCGCGGCTTCCAGCAGAAGGAGATCCAGGACTCGGCCTATGCCTACCAGCGTGCCATCGAAACCGATGACATGATCATCGTCGGGGTCAACCGGTTCACCATCCAGAACGAGCCCCAGCCCGAACTCCTCAGAATCAAGGAAGAGGTGGAGATCGCCCAGAGGAAAGCGCTCGCCGAGATGAAAACCAAGCGGGACAGCGCGAAGATCCAGGAGGCTCTCAAGGCCCTCGAAGCCGCTGCGCGGGGCACCGACAACCTGATGCCCCCCATCCTGCAGGCCGTCAAGACCTATGCTACCCTTGGCGAGATTGCCGACGTACTGAGGGGTGTCTTCGGTGTGCACCGGGAGACGGTGGTTCTGTAGCTCCATCAAGGGACGGCTCAAACGAGCCGTCCCTTCAGTGAAAAGGACACGCAAATGCTCAGTAAAATCAACCACATCGGCATCGCCGTCAAATCCCTCGACGAAGCAGCCCCCTTTTACCGCGACCATCTCGGCATGGCCTTCACGGGAACCGAAGAAGTGGCAGAGCAGAAGGTCCGGGTTGCCTTCTTCCAGATCGGTGAAACCAAGATCGAACTCCTGGAGCCCACGGCCGAAGACAGCCCCATCGCCAAATTCCTGGAAAAGAACGGCAACGGAATTCATCATATCGCCTATGAGGTGGATGATATTGAAGCGGCCATCGCGAAACTGGTCGCGGACGGAACCCGGATGATCGACAGCGCGCCCCGCGCCGGCGCGCACGGGGCGCGCATCGCCTTTGTTCATCCGAAGAGCAGCGGCGGCGTTCTCACGGAACTGTGCCAGGCAGGGCACTGAGCGTCAACCTGTGGCGGGAGGGTCTGCCGATGCAGTCTGCCACTGAATTTTCTCTTGACTTTTGTCCTGCATTGACTATAGTGGCGTAAATTTTAAAACACCATTTTGTTTCGAGGTGATGGCAACGAAACACGGCTGCAACATGGGAACAGCAGAGAGCTGCGGATGCACGTCCATGAATTACGACTATTTTGGCATTGACAGACAAGCCCTTAATGGGCGATAGTTAATCGGCTTGAGGACCTTGATGCGAATGTATCCGGATAATCGTGCGATCCTGCATATATGTAACAAGAGAAAACCCTTTCCGCGCCTGATGCATCAGGTGGTGTAAAGGGTTTGTCTTTTGGAGGGGGTACCATCGGGATACGTATCCGATACTTGATCTGAAAGGTGGTGGTCAACGGGGCTTCTTACGCATTCAAGGCAGGCTTCACCAGCAACCATGCTGTCTTATCACCAATGAAGGAGGCAATGATGAAAAAGAAGATTTTTGCAGTGGCTGCCGCCGGTGCCATGACCGCTGCGACGGCAGTTCCGGCCCTGGCGCTGGAGAACGAGTTCCACGGGATGTTCCGGGTGTTCGGGACCATTTCCAACTATGGTTCCACTAATGCTTCTGGCAGCACCATCGCTGGCGTCCTCACGCCGGACCTGTCCAGCGACGCCCCCACGCGGGGTTACATGGAGCAGCGGGCACGCCTCATGTACATCGCCAAGGCCAACGACGACCTGAAACTGGTCACTCACTTCGAGATCGACTCCCGCTGGGGCGACAACGCGTACAACAGCAACAATACCACCCGCAATAACGGTGGCGCGATCGGCGCCGACCAGACAAACCTGGAAACGAAGAACGTTTACCTGGACTTCAACATTCCGTCCACGCCCCTCAACTTCAAGGTCGGTATCCAGCCCTGGGTCGACTCCTACGGCGGCATACTCGTGAACGCCGACATGGCCGGCGCCTTGGCGACCGCAAAGTACGCCGGGTTCACCAATTCACTCGGCTGGTTCCGGTTCAACGAAGATGCAGGTTCCCTGCCCGGCAAGGCAACCCGCGACTTCATGATCCTCGACACCAAGTACAACCTCTCCAAGGACATCAGAATCGGTGGGTCCTACTACCTCCTCACTGACGACCGCGCTGCCAGCGACAACACCTATACCCACATGATCGGCGTCAACGCCGACATGAAGTTCGATCCGGTGACCGTCGGAGCGTTCGGTATGTACCAGTTCGGCGACACCCCCTCCACTGTCAACAGTGACCTGAGCGCCTTCCTCGTCGGCACTACCGCCAAGGCCAAGGTCGGCATCGGCACCGTAAAGCTTGCCGCCCTCTACGTGTCTGGTGAGCAAAACGCCAACACCGACAGCAGCGCCTTCCAGCCGATCAACTCCGAGAGCAGCTTCTACGCCGCCGACATGCAGATCATGCTCCGCAACAAGTGGAACGTCAACAATGATCGCTCGCTCGTCCAGAACATCTCCAACTTCTACGGCGCCTTTGTCGGCTACGACGCCAACATCACCGACAAGCTCTTTGCCAACGTGAACGCAGGCTTCGGCTTCGCCGCACAGACCGCCGGAAAGGGCACTGCCGCTGAACCCGACAGCAGCTATCGCGGCACTGAACTCAACGCCGAAGTCGGCTACAAACTCTTCGACAACATGACCGTCATGGCCCAGGGCGCTTACTTCATCCTCGGCGACTTCTATCAGAAGACGAAGGGTGGCGTCGACAACAATCTGGATGACCCCTATCAGGCACGCCTGATGGTGAACTACGCGTTCTAAGCGATGTGCCGCATCGGGAACTGCTTGTTCCCGATGCAGCGCTTGCAAATTCTCAACTGCCTGCTTTACTGGGCAGTACCAGTTCCATTACTTGAATCGGAGGTTAATTCATGAAAAAGATGGCAATCATGGTTATGGCCGCCTTCATGATGTCGGCCACGGTGCCGGCTCTCGCGGCAGAAATGACCAAGGAAGAGAAGGACATGTGCCTCCTGGCGTCCAAGAACTGCGGCATGGAGGTCGATTCGCTCCAGAAGAAGATCAAGAAGCTTAACGCCGAAATCAAGAAGGGCAAGAAGGTCTACTCGGCCGATGAGATCAAGAAGCTCCAGCAAAAGCTGGATGAGGCCAACAGCCTGCTCGACCAGATCCTCACCGGCACTGGCGGCGGCAACTAAGCCCAGCGCGACATGGCAGTTCCCCGAGGGGAGAGGAAACTCTCCCCTCTTTTCGTTCAACGCCTTGCATTGCCTGCATTTTCGCCACTATTGCTTTGACATGGCTGGTGCGGTTTGCAATAATCTGCCGGTCACGGCTTCAGCCTGCGCATCCAATTACAGAGCCTTCGGGGGCCACGATGAAAAAGCTTGCCATTTTTGCCTGTTCCTTGCTGCTGCTCATCCTTGCTGCCGGCATCGCATCCGCAGCCCAGATCAAGGTGTACGTCTCGGAGTTTGCCATAACCGGGGCCGCCAACAAGGATGAACTGAAGACGACCCTTCAGACGCTCCTCGCTTCTCGCCTGAGCGGTGACTCGCTGCTGTCGGTGGATTCTCCGGCCGGGGCCGATGTCCTGGTAAAAGGGAGCTACATCGCCTTCGGCAAAATCTTCAGCATCGATGCAGTGGCACGGGACGCGGGGGGCAGGGTCATCGCCCGCTCCTTCCAGCAGGGCGAGAGCCAGGATGAGTTGATCCCCGCAGTGGGCAAGCTCGGGCAAGGACTGGCAACAGAGATCGCTGCCAAGGCGGCCGCCGCACCATCCACGCCGGCGCAGCCCCTGCGCAGCATGCCGGCACCTGTCGCGCAGGACATCGAAAAACCGGAGCAGGCGAGCGGCGGCGACATCGTGCGCACCCCATTGGCCAGCGATATCGTAAAGCCCCAGGATGTTACCAGAACAGCCAGTGGCGGTTGGCTGAGTCAACGGCTCACCGGCGAACTCATGGCCATCGCCCCCGGCAAGCTCATGGCCGATGGCTCCCAGGACTTCTACATTGCCGGCGACAAGTCCCTTCGGCTGTACCGCAAGAGCGACAGCCTCAAGCTCCTGGCCGAGGTAACCTTCGGGGCGCGGGAAAAAGTGCTCGGCATCGATTCGGCCGATCTGGACAAAGACGGTATGCCCGAGGCGTATGTAACCATCATGGACGGCGAATCCCTCGCCTCCCAGGTCTGGGTCGCCGACGGCAACAACCTCAAGCGGGTTGCGGCCAAGCTTCCCTACTATTTCCGCGGCATTGCCCTGGATGGCGGGGAGCGGAAAATCTACGTGCAGCAGATGAGCAGCGACCGGGATTTTTACGGCGACATCTTTGAGCTTGCCACGTCGGGCAAATCCTACGAGGCAAAAAACCCCTTCAAACTTCCCCGGTTCGGATATCTCTATAACTTCAACCGCTTCCGTGACAGCACCGGCGCCGGCAATTGGGTGGTGATCAATGACGATGGCTACCTCATCGTCTATTCCCCGGCCGGCGAAGAGCTATGGCGCAGCAGCGACAAATTCGGCGGCAGCGAAACGTATTTCCTTCGTGAGGACCTGGCCAACGTGCGCACCACAGGCGATCCCAACCGCTGGGTATTCCTGGAGCAGCGCATCACCGTGACCCCGACGGGCGACGTAATCGTCCCCAAGAACGACGGCATGTTCGTGGTCGGCAACAACCGGGCCTACAAGAAGAGTTCCGTCTACTGCTTCGCCTGGAACGGCTCGTCGCTGGACGAAAAGTGGCATACCAAGCAAAGCCAGAACTATTTGCCCGACTACTTCTACGATCACAGCCGGCGGGAGCTGGTCAATCTCGAGATCGTCAAGAAGGAAGGTCTCCTGACCGGCGGCGCCAGCATGGTGGCGGTGCGCAAGGTTGAATGACCGCGTCCGACTGGAATGCACGCTCAAGGGGCCCTGCGGCCCCTTTTCCGCCTGTGGGCGCGGGGATATAATCATTGACATACCCCCGCTCAACTGCTAGGATTTTCGGGTTTTTCGTCCACTTACCCCTCACGGGCCCCTACAGACAGGTCAACACACGTGACTCCGATACCCCCCATAGAAGCCCCCCTTCCCAAGGGGGTGACAGATTTTCTCCCTGAAAAGGCCGACAAGATCGGCTACATCGAGGGCAAAATCCGCAAAGTCTTCGAGCTCTGGGGGTTCCGGCGGATCATCACGCCGCTCCTGGAGTTCGAGGACGTGATTGCAGCCGGCCTCGGCGACGACCTGAAGGCGAAGACATTTCGCTTCGATGACCGCCAAAGCGGCAAACTGATTGCCGTTCCTTCCGACATTACGCCCCAGATCGCCCGCATCGTGGCAACCCGCCTGAGGGGTTATCCCCTGCCCCACCGTATTTGCTACAGCGGGAGGGTGCTGCGCCATGCGGAGCTCCAGTCGGGTCGGAGCCGCGAGATCTTCCAGTCGGGCGTAGAGCTCATCGGCCTCGACTCGCCCGAAGCGGATGCCGAAATGGTTGCCATGGCAGTGGAAGCCCTCAAGGGGCTCGGTTTCGAGGACTTCAAGATCGACCTGGGACACGTGGGATTCATTCGGGGAATCATGACGGCGTCGGGGCTCGAAGTGGCGGTGCGCTGCCGGCTTCAGGAGGCCATCGGCAAGAAGGACCTGTCCGCGGTCAAGTCGATCCTGGCGGAGTCGCCCCTCCCTGATGCGGCAAAGGATGAACTGGCCGCCCTTCCCCGCCTGTTCGGCGGCCGCGAGGTGCTGGACGAAGCCGGGCGCGTGGCGACCAACGACACCTCGCGCCGGGCCCTGGACAACATCTCGCAGGTTCTGGACTTACTCGATATTCATGGAGTTTCAGACCATTTAACCATTGATCTGGGCGAAGTTCGCGGGCTTGACTACCATACCGGCCTCACCTTCGAAGGCTTCGTGACCGGCATGGGCGAGGCCGTCTGCAGCGGCGGCCGCTACGACACGCTCACGGCGCGCTACGGTTTTCCGGCACCGGCCACGGGCTTCACCTTCAACGTACTGGCGCTTCTGTCGGCCCTTGAGAAGAGGCCCGACGTGGAAGCGAGCAAGACCCGGGACATCCTCATCTTCAATCAGCAGGACGACCGGCGCGAGGCGCTCGAAATCGCCCAGCAGTTGCGGCGCCGGGGATATACCACCGCCCGCGACATCATACGCAGAAATCTCGACGATTCGCTCGACTACGCGCGCCGCATGAACATCCT
Source organism: Geobacter sp. PheSNFMC (assembly GCF_059620965.1). Classification (NCBI taxonomy): domain Bacteria; kingdom Pseudomonadati; phylum Thermodesulfobacteriota; class Desulfuromonadia; order Geobacterales; family Geobacteraceae; genus Geobacter; species Geobacter sp. PheSNFMC. The sequence continues at coordinate 1,046 of NZ_JCAMRN010000019.1, read as the reverse complement.
CCGCATGATGGTGGTCGGCGGTGACCAGTGCGGGCCGGACGAGGTCTACCTCGTCCGCGTTGCAGACGGACAGGGACAACGGATAAAGAAGGCAGAGGTGTTCAGCGAACGGTTTTCGCTGGACGCCGGACCTGACAAGGAGTCTTAAATGGCTAACGTGGTTGTGGTTGGTGCCCAGTGGGGCGACGAAGGCAAGGGAAAGGTCGTTGACATCTATACCGAGCATGCGGACGACGTGGTCCGTTTCCAGGGGGGAAACAACGCCGGTCACACCCTGGTCGTAGGGGAGGAAAAGGTGGTTCTCCACCTGATCCCCTCGGGCATTCTCCACGAGGGTAAACGGTGCATCATCGGCAACGGCGTGGTTCTCGACCCCGAGGTCTTCATCCAGGAGATCACCCGCCTCAAGGACAAGGGCCGCCTCAAGGACGACAGGGCGCTCCTGGTCAGCGAATCGATCCACATCATCATGCCCTACCACAAGCGGATCGACATCGCCCGCGAAGCCAAGAGCGGCGAAAAGAAAATCGGCACCACCGGCCGGGGGATCGGCCCCACCTATGAGGACAAGATCGGCCGGCGCGGCATCCGGCTCATGGACCTCCTCGATCGCGACGTGTTTGCGCGCAAGCTAAAGGAAAACCTTGAGGAGAAGAACGTCATTCTCGAAAAACTCCTGGGCGACAAGCCCTTCACCTTCGAGGAGATTTACGAGCAGTACTGCGGCTATGCCGACATCCTCAGAAACTACGTGGCCGACACGAGCCTCATCCTTTACAACGACAGCAAGGCCGGCAAGAAGCTCCTCTTCGAGGGAGCCCAGGGCACGCTCCTGGACGTGGACCACGGCACCTACCCCTTTGTTACCTCCTCATCCACCTGCGCGGGCGGTGCCTGCACCGGCACTGGCATGAGCCCCCGGGACATCCATGAGATCATCGGCATATCCAAGGCCTATGTCACGCGGGTCGGCAGCGGCCCGTTCCCCACGGAGCTTCTTGACGCCGATGGCGAGAAACTGCGCCAGGTCGGCCATGAATTCGGCG
>NZ_JCAMRN010000018.1:0-46477 GCF_059620965.1 Geobacter sp. PheSNFMC | reverse complement strand
CACGACCCTGGCCGGGCGGACAAGGGTGCCGATGGCGCCGGGACCGGTCCCGGCCGCGGTGCTGCTTCCCCTCTTCGAGAGGGACGGCGAGGTCCGGGTCCTTTTCACCAAGCGGACGGAACATCTGAACCACCATCGGGGAGAAATCTCGTTTCCCGGCGGGGTGCGCCATCCCGATGATGCCTCGCCCTGCGATACGGCCCTGCGGGAAACCTGGGAAGAGGTGGGCGTTCCGCCCGGCGACGTGGACATCCTCGGCACACTGGATGATTTCTATTCCATCCACGACTACCTGGTGACCCCCTGCGTGGGAATCATCCGGGGGGATCGCTCCCTGACCGTGAACCCCGACGAGATCGAACGGATCATTGTCGTACCGCTGAAGCACCTGCTGCTGCCCGAAGTCTTCAGAACCGAAGACTGGACGTGGCGGGGACGGACCCATCCCGTCCACTTCTACCGGTACCTGGACGACGAAATATGGGGGCTCACGGCCGCCATACTCTCGCAGTTTCTCAACACGGTATTCCCCCGGTCATGAGACCGGGGCGGGACGATCCCACGGATTCTCCATCCGCGCGGAGAAGCATGAAACCATGGCGATGACAGCCCTCGTAATCGACGATTCGGAAGTCCTGCGCGAGGAAATAGTGCGCACCCTCAAGGAAGCCCGGCTGTTCGAGACCTACCTGGAAGCCCGGGACGGCCTCGAAGGGTTCAAGATCCTCCTCAACAACAAGGTGGACCTGGTGCTCTGCGACCTGGAAATGCCGAGGATGGACGGGTTCCGCTTCCTTTCCATGACCCGGTCCCGGGGTGAGCTCCAGGATCTTCCGATCATCCTGCTGACCAGCCGGGAAGACCGGGACACGAAAATCCGCGGGCTTGAGCAGGGGGCATCCGACTACGTCACCAAGCCCTTCGACTCGGGAGAGCTGGTTGCCCGGGTCCGGGTCCAGTTGAAAGTGAAGGGGCTCCAGGACGAGTTGAAGCGTTCCAACGAATTGCTGCGCAAACTATCAATCACCGATCCCCTCACCCACTTGCATAACCGTCGCCATCTGATGGAAATGGTGGACAAGGAGTTCCAGCGGGCCTCCCGCAAGGGTGGCGCCCTTTCCCTGGTTATTCTTGATATCGACTATTTCAAGAAGATCAACGACACCTATGGTCATCAGGAGGGGGACAAGGTCCTGGTGACCCTTGCCGGGATAGTCTGCCAACGGCTTCGCAGCTACGATGTGGCTGCCCGCTACGGGGGCGAAGAGTTTGTCCTGCTGCTGCCGGAAACCCCTTTGCAGGAGGCCCAGGCCATTGCCGAACGGCTCCGGCTGGAGGTGCAGGACCATGTCTTCGACGGCAGCCTCCACGGGCAGGTCATCACCATCAGTCTTGGCGTGTCCACCTATCCGTCGCCCCGCGTGGAGGGGACCGACTCCCTCTTCAGGCAGGCCGACGAGGCCCTCTACCGGGCCAAGCAGAACGGTCGCAACCGGGTGGAGCTCATGTCAGGCTCGACATAGCAGGTGGAGCCCGCACCCGCCGCAACGGGGGCGGGTGGTGCAGTGCCGCTTGCAGTGCTCCACGACGAGGGCGTGATATTCGTTGAACAGCGCCGTATCGTCGGGAAGGTTGCCCATGAAGAGCGCACGGACGGACTCATAGTCGGCCGTCGGCTCCACGAGACCCAGGGCGGAAAAAAGACGTTTCGTATAGGCATCAACCACGAAGGTGGGCTTTTCTCCCGCATAGAGCAGGATCGAGTCGGCGGTTTCCCGACCGATCCCCCGCACCCCGAGCAGTTCCCGTCGAAGCTCCCGCCACTCCCCCGCGAACATCCGCTCCAGCTTCCCGTCGAAGCGTTCGAAGCGTTCGAAGAGAAAACCGACAAAATCCTTGAGCCGCACGCTTTTGACGTTATAGTAACCGGCCGGCCGGATCGTCTCCGCCAGTGCGGCCACAGGTACATCGCGCAGCCCTTCCGGGGAGAGGAGCCCTGCTGCCTTGAGCCGGGCAATGGCCTTTTCCACGTTGCCCCAGTTGGTATTCTGGGTCAGGATCGCACCGACGCAGACCTCGAAGGGGGTGTCGGCGGGCCACCAGTGGCGGGGTCCGTAGGCCGCGAAGAGCTGGTCGTAGACCGCCATGAGCCGGTCGCGCACCCCCTCAGGCCCACCCGCGGATGTCGCCGAGAATCCGCTCGTACACCTGCCGGACCGCCTCGGTAACCTCTTCATACTCCTTCATGAGAGCGTTGCCCGGGTGCCGCAGCTTCGGGTCATACCCCAGACGGCGGGCCAGTGCGTCAAGATAGTTCTGGTCTCCTCCCAGATCGTTGATGGAGTAGTCGTGGATGAGCCGCAGCCGGTTTTCCAGGCGACGGAGGAACTTGTAGCCCGCCTGGAGGGTGACGATGTCGTCCTCGGCGAGGATGCCGAACAGGTGCATGGCCTTGAGCGCCAGGAGCGTATTGGTGCTGCGGATTTCCGGGTGGGCATGTCCCTCGCGCAGTTGGAGGTACTGGACCAGAAACTCGATGTCGACGATCCCGCCCCGGCCGGTCTTGATGTTGAAGCTTCCCGCCTTCTCCCTGGCCAGCTCTACTTCCATGCGAGTCCGCAGCCGGTGGATCTCCTTGCGCTCCTCTTCGCCGGCCCCGCTACCGTACACCGTGCTCTGGACGACCTCCTCGATCTCTTTCCGCAGCCGCTCATCGGCAAAGACCACCCGTGCCTTGGTCAGGGCCTGGCGCTCCCAGATCTGGGCCTCGGTGCGGTGGTATTCCCGGAACGAACCAATGGAGGTGACCAGGGGCCCCGCATTGCCCGACGGCCGCAGCCGCGTGTCGAGCTTGTAGACGTACCCTTCCCTGGTCTGGGTGGTGAGGATGGAGATGATCTTCTGGCCCAGCTTGGCGAAATACTCGTGGTTGGATACCTGGCGCTCCCCTCCTTCGGTCGTCCCCTGCTGGTCGTAGATGTAGATGATATCCAGGTCCGAGTGGTAGTTGAGCTCGTTGCCCCCCATCTTGCCCATGGCCACCACGGCGAAATGGGCCTGGCGCAGATCGCCGTCGGCATCCCGGTACATGGGCCGACCGAACCGGGCGAGTTCCTTCTTGGCCATGCGGCAGGCCGCGGCGAGACAGACCTCGGCCAGCCCGGTCAACTGGAAGGTGAGCTCCGACTGTCCCAACTTGCCGTAGATGTCGTTCATGCCGATCCGGAGAAACTCCTCGTGGCGGTAACGGCGGAGGATGTCGAGGCGTTCCTCGTAATCGTCTGCCGCGTCGAGCATCCCCTGCAATTCGGCCTCCATGACGCTTCGGCTCTTCATGTAGGTGGCGCCGGCCCGGGACACGAGGCTGTCCAGAAGTTCGGGATGGCCGATAAATATCTTGGACAGGAATTCGGATGTCCCGAACAGGGAAATCAGGAGCTTGATGGTTTCCCTGTTTTCGGCCAGAAGGGCATAGACGGACGAGCGGGAGCCCACCGCTCCCAGGAAGCGCTCCAGGTTGTTGAGGGTCAGGTCCGGGTCGGGCGAGCCGAAGATCTCCTGGAGCAGGAGCGGGGAAATTTTCTCCAGCAGCCGCCGGCCCCGTTCGGTCAGGTGGGCCCGCGGCGGACCGTCGCGCAGGAGCAGCAGGTTTTCGTAGGCAGTATCCACGTTCCTGAAGCCCCGCTCCGCCAGCATATCCTTGACCAAGTCGGGATCGGCGGCGCGATCGAAAAAACTGTAGGTTTCGGGCCGGACCTCTTCCCTCAGGCGCTCGTCACGGGAGAGGAACAGACCGCCGTAAACGGCCGACACCCGGCTCCGGTGATGCTCAAGGGTCTCCCGGAACTTTTCCAGGCCGTTCTTGCGGAGAAAGCCGCAGCGCCGGGCAAGGGCGAGCATTTCATCGTCCTTTTTCGGCAGGGAGTGGGTCTGCCGCTCCTGGACCACCTGAATGCGGTGCTCAACGGTCCGGAGGAAGCGGTAGGCCTCGGTGAGCGCTCCCGCATCGTCCTCGCCGATGAGCCTGGCATCCCTCAGCGAGGCCAGGGCCTTGAGGGAATTGCGCTCGCGCAGATGGGGATTCTTGCCGGCATACACCAGTTGCAGAGCCTGGATGAAGAATTCGATCTCACGGATTCCGCCGCGGCCCAGCTTGATGTTGCACTCGCTCTCCTGCTGCCGGGCGATGGAGGCGTCGATCTTCTTCTTCATGACCATCATGTCCTCGATCAGGTTGTAATCAAGGTATTTGCGATGGACAAACGGCTCGATGGCCCGGAGCACCTGGTTCCCCAGCTCGATGGAGCCCGCCACTGGGCGCGCCTTCAGCATGGCCGCCCGCTCCCAGGACTGGCCCCAGTACTCGTAGTATGTGGCGGCCGAGTGGAGGGAGCAGGCCAGATCGCCGCTCTTCCCCTCGGGGCGCAGCCCCATGTCCACCCGGAACACGAACCCGTCGGCCGTCACCTGGGAGATGGCCTTGGTGACCATCTCTCCCATCTTCACAAAAAAGGAGTGGAGGGATATCTTGCCCCGCTTGCCCCCCCGGCCGTCGTCGATCCCCTCGGTTTCGCCCTTATCCGAGGAGTAAAAATAGATCAGATCGATATCCGAGGAAAAGTTGAGCTCGCGGCCGCCGAACTTGCCCATCCCCATGACCGTGAACTCCGCCTCCCGGGAGCCGTCGGCGGTCACCATGAGGGGGTGGCCGTGATCCTTTACGAGCTTGCGCCGCGCGGCATCGCAGGCCACCTGGAGAGTAGCCGCCGCCAGGGCGGAAAGCTCGGCCGTCACCTCCTCCAGGGAAGCGAGACCGTTCAGGTCCCGGGCGGCGATGCGGAGAACCTCCTGAAACTTGAACCGACGCAGGACCGGAAAGAGGTCGGCATGGTCGACCCCCTTGGCCTGGGAGCGGAGCGTCGCCAGCATCTCCTGCTCACTGCGCCTGATATCGATGGCTCTGGTGACGAACAACTGGTGGAAGAAGGCGGGATCGCGGCAGAGGATGTTGACGAGGAAGGGGGACGAACCGCACAGCACGAGCAACTGCGCACGGCGCTCCTTGCGGCTGCAGACGTCGATGAGTTCCTGCCGGTCTGCCACGCCCCCGACCCGTTCGAGGCCATTCAGGGCCATGTCGGGCAGGGGAGCTGCAAGGGAGGCGGCGGCCAGCTCAGCCACCATCCGATCGGGCAGCGTTCCCTGGAGCAGGCGCAGGTTGGCGGCCGAACGGGCCGGGTAGACGAACCCCTCCTTTTCCAGCAACTCCGTTAGGGGTTGATCGCCGCCGCTGTCCCCAGCGGCGGCCAGGGCCTCTTCGATTCGTCGAACGAACTCGCTACTGCGGCTCATGGCGCCACGAGGCCCCGAAGGCCGGTGGCGTAATCACCGCTCACCACCCCCTGCTCGGTGATGATGGCGGATATGTAGCGGGCGGGCGTCACATCGAACGCCGGGTTGCGTACCCGGATTCCCTCGGGTGCCACCGGGAATCCGTTCAGATGGGTCACCTCACGGGAGTGGCGCTCCTCGATGGGGATCTGGTCCCCGTTCTCCAGAGAGAGATCGAGGGTGGTGGTGGGTGCCGCCACGTAGAAGGGGATGTTGTTCTCCCTGGCCAGGACTGCCACGCTGTAAGTGCCGATCTTGTTGGCCGTGTCGCCGTTGGCGGCGATCCGGTCGGCCCCCACGACGCAGCAGGTGATCTCGCCCCGCTTCATGAAGAAGCCGGCCATGTTGTCGGAGATGAGGGTCACCGGAATGCCGTCCTTCATGAGCTCCCAGGCGGTAAGCCGCGCCCCCTGGAGCCACGGGCGAGTCTCGTCGGCGAACACCTGGATCTTTTTCCCTGCCTCGTGGGCCGCTCTGATGACCCCGAGGGCCGTGCCGTAGCCCGCCGTGGCGAGCCCGCCGGCATTGCAGTGGGTCAGGACCGTGGCCCCCTCGGGAATCAGCGCCGACCCGTGCCGACCAATGGCCTTGCAGAGCTCAAGGTCTTCCTGCTCGATCCGGATCGCCTCAGCCTTGAGGATCTCGCGCAACTCGTCCAGGGGCCTGTCGTGATGTTCACTGGCCACCCGCTTCATCCGCTCGATGGCCCAGAAGAGGTTCACCGCCGTGGGGCGGGTGCGGGCCATGACCTCGCAGACATTCTCCATCTGCCGGAAAAACGATTCATAGGTGTCGGCGATGATCTCCCGGGCGCCCAGGGCCACTCCCATGGCCGCCGCCACTCCGATGGCCGGAGCCCCCCGGATGACCATCCCCCGGATCGCCTCGGCCACGCTCTTGTAGTCGGCGTACTCGCAGTAGACCTCCTCGCCGGGCAGGCGGGTCTGGTCGATCATGACAACCTTGTCGTCGCGCCACTCTATGGTTCTGAAGGACATGGGAACCTCGTCGTGTTTAGCCTTTCAGCTTCTTCATCAGCAGTTCGTTCACCACCGCCGGGTTGGCCTTGCCTTTGGAGGCCCGCATCACCTGGCCCACGAAGAAGCCGAAGACCTTCTCCTTGCCGCCGCGGAACTCCTCCACCTGGCCCATGTTGGCGGCCATGATCTCGTCGATGATCTTCTCGATTTCGCCGGTGTCGGAGACCTGGACGAGCCCCTTCTCCTCCACGATGGCCTCAGGTGCCTTGTCGCTTTGCCACATCTCGTCGAAGACGGTCTTGGCGATCTTGCCGGAGATGGTGCCCTTCTCGATCAGTTGCAGCAGGGCCGTGAGACGGGCCGGCGTAACCGGGCATTCGGCGATGCCCGTGCCCGCCTCGTTCAGGGCGCGGGTCACCTCGCCCATGACCCAGTTGGCCGCCCCCTTGGCCGGGGCGCCCGCGGCAAGGCAGGCCTCGAAGTACTCGGCCATCTCCCGGGTGGCGGTGAGGACCTCTGCGTCATAGTCGGAAAGCCCCAGCTCGGAGCGGTAGCGGCTCCGCCGCGCATCGGGGAGTTCCGGAAGGGAAAGCCGCGCGTCCTCGACCCAGTCGTTGGAGATGACCAGCGGCACCAGGTCGGGGTCGGGGAAGTAGCGGTAGTCGTGGGCCTCCTCCTTGCCGCGCATGGAGCGTGTTTCACCGGTATTCGGATCGAAGAGGCGGGTCTCCTGCACCACCTTCCCTCCCTCCTCGATCAGCTCGATCTGCCGCTCGATCTCGTGCTCGATGGCCTGCTTCACGAAGCGGAACGAGTTGACGTTCTTGGTCTCGGTACGGGTGCCGAAGGTCGTGGACCCCACGGGCATGACCGACACGTTGGCGTCGCAGCGGAAGCTCCCCTCCTCCATGTTGCCGTCGCAGATGCCCAGATAGACCACGATCTGGTGGAGCTTCCTGAGATAGGCCACCGCCTCGTCGGCGCTGCGGATGTCCGGTTCCGAGACGATTTCCAGCAGCGGCGTGCAGGCACGGTTCAGGTCCACGCCGGACCCGCTCCCCAGGCCGGGGATGTCGGCGTGCACCAGCTTGCCGGCATCCTCCTCCATGTGGATGCGGGTGATGCCGATCCGCTTGACCTGGCCGTCCACCTCGATGTCCAGATGTCCGTTCTGGCAGATGGGAAGTTCGTACTGGCTGATCTGGTAGCCCTTGGGCAGGTCCGGGTAGAAATAGTTCTTCCGGGCAAAGACCGAGCGGGGCGCGATCCGGCAGTTGGTGGCGAGGCCGGCCCTGATGGCGAACTCCACCACTTTCTTGTTGAGCACCGGCAGCACCCCCGGCATGCCGAGGCAGACCGGGCAGGTCTGGGAGTTGGGGGCGGCGCCGAACTTCGTGGAGCATCCGCAGAAGATCTTGGTGTCGGTCTTCAGTTGGACGTGGACTTCTAAACCGATGACGGCCTGGTAGTTCATCGAAATCTCCGTGGAGCTTAGAGTTGGGCTGTGCGCCGGTGCCATTCCGTTGCCTGCTCGAAGGCGTGGGCGGCACGCAGGATGGTTTCCTCCCCAAAGGGCCGGCCGATGAGCTGCAGGCCGATGGGAAGACCGGCGGCGCTCATGCCGGCCGGCACGGAGATGGCGCAGGTGCCGGCAAGGTTCACGGGGATGGTGAAGATATCCGACAGGTACATCTGGAGCGGATCATCCACCTTTTCGCCGATCTTGAAGGCCGGTGTCGGAGCCACCGGCGTGAGCAGGGCGTCCACCTGCTCGAAGGCCTTCATGAAGTCCTGCATGATCAGGGTACGGACTTTCTGGGCCTTCAGGTAGTAGGCGTCGTAATATCCCGAGGAAAGGGCGTAGGTGCCGATCATGATCCGGCGCTTCACCTCGGCGCCGAATCCCTCGGCGCGGCTGCGGCGGAACATGTCGATCAGGTTCGCGGCCCCGTCCGCCCGGTGCCCGAAGCGAACCCCGTCGTAGCGGGCCAGGTTGGAGCTGGCCTCGGCGGTGGCGATGAGGTAGTAGGTGGCCACGGCATAGTCGGTGTGAGGGAGCGAAACCTCCACGAACTCGGCGCCGAGCCCCCGGTAGGTTTCGATGGCGGCATCCAGTGCCCGCTTCACGTCCGGGTCGAGCCCCTCGCGATAGTACTCCTTCGGCAGGCCCAGCCTGAGCCCCTTCACCCGGCCGGTGAGGGCTGCGGCGTAATCGGGCACCGGCAGATCGATGCTGGTGGAGTCGAGGGGGTCGTGACCGGCCACGGCCCCCAGCATAAGGGCGCAGTCGGTCACGTCGCGGGTCACGGGCCCCACCTGGTCCAGGGACGAGGCATAGGCGATGACCCCGTAGCGGGAGACCCGGCCGTAGGTGGGGCGCAGCCCCACGCAGCCGCAGTGGGAGGCGGGCTGCCGGATGGAGCCGCCGGTGTCGGTGCCGAGCGTGGCCGTGGCCGAGCGGGCCGCGATGGCCGCGGCCGAGCCGCTGGACGAACCGCCGGGGGTGCACGCCAGGTTCCAGGGGTTGTTGGTGGCGCCGAAGGCGCTGGATTCACCGGAGGAGCCCATGGCGAACTCGTCCTGGTTGAGTTTGCCCACAATGACCGCCCCCGCCTCCCGGAGCTTCGCCACGACCGTTCCGTCATAGGGGGGGATGAACTTCCCGAGGATCTTCGAGCCGCAGGTGGTGCGAATCCCGCGGGTGACGAAGATGTCCTTGAGTGCAACCGGGACGCCGGTGAGGGGGGTCATGGCGCCGGCGGCAATGCGCCGGTCCGCCGCTTCGGCGGCCGCGAGGGCCTCGTCGGGAGTAACGGTAATATAGGCGTTCACCCGGGAGTCGGTGGCCTCGATGCGGGCGAGCAGCGCCCGGGTCGCCTCCACGGAGGAAACCTCCCGTTTCGCCAATTTCTCATGCAGTTCGTACAGGGTCAGCTCAAACAGCTCCATGTCGCTCTGTCTCCAGTCAGTGGGCCTGGCAGTGGCCGGGCCGGGTCATTTCTTCTTCAGCCGGTACGGGGCCACTTCAATGGGGTACATGGTGGCGCCGCAACAGTCGCAGGCCTGGGGGCCGCCCTCCACCACAAGGAGCGCCTGGTTGCCGCACTCGGGATGGCAGACGGCGAAGCCCACCTCGATCTCGCGCGGCAGCGCGACCTCCTCCGGATTCTGGTAGTCGACCGGCTCGGCATCGAAGCGGCCCAGGTTCTTCAGGCGATTGTAGAAAATCCGCTTCTTGCAGGTTCCGTCGGGAAGTTCGGCAAAACGGCGCCGCACCTCTTCGATGGCGACCTCCAGCTCTTCACTCGTGGGATTCTTATTCGATGACTCGGGGCACACGGAAGAAACCCTCCACCCTGTCGGGCGCGTTGGCCAGCGCGTTTTCCACGCCGATGGAAGGACGGACCTCATCCTCCCGGAAGGCGTTTTCGACCGGAACGGCATGGGATGTGGGGACGATGCCGTCGGTGTTCAGCTCATTGAGCTTTTCCACGTAGGCGAGAATGGCGTCGAGCTGGCCGGTGAATCTGTCCTTCTCGTCCTCGGCAAGTTCGAGACGGGCAAGCGTTGCCACATGCTCGACATCGGATCGCGTGATTTTCATGGGTGGTCTCCCTTGGGGAAAAACATGGGGGGTGAGCGGTATTTTGTAGCACGAATGGGGGGAAATGACAAGGCAGAGAGGGGCGACGGGCACTCCCCGGGGGCACAGGTCAGCCTGCCGCGTGCGCCACCCTGTCCGCGGCCGGGCGGCCGACCGCGGACAGGGTGGCATGAACTTACCGCTTGAAGGTATCCAACCACGACCAGCCATTGAATAGAATCGGGAAGGCGGCGGAGACGTGGGTCGTCATGACGGGGTCGGCTGTGACGGGAATGGCGAGCGTTTCCCTCGCGAGCGCTACCCACCGCTTGGCGCCGGCCGTGCTGAAGGCCGCGAACGCAACCTGTGAGTTGGCGAAGGGGACCAGCTCGTCATCGCCGTGGTGAACCATGCGTATCGGCACGGACGGAACCCATCCGCGATAAGAGTCGTTTTCCCTCAGGAAGGCCACCGCCGGGCTCGTGTCGAGCGCCAACTGGCCAATGAACGAGTCCGTGAGCGTACTCTTGGGCAAGATGAGTTGCGGCGGGCTGAAAGACATTCCCATCGCCTCGCTGATCCTGTCCGCAGGGGTATTCCCGTCGAACAGCGGAGGGAGCACGCCGGCGTAGGCAGGCAACAGGGTCGAGTCGGGGCTGAACAGTGTCGTCCGCCCACCGTAGACATAGTTATATGAATTAAGTACAAAGGGGAGGAAATAGGGGGCCTTGGACGGGGAGTCCGACAGCATGACCCCGCGCATGACACCGGACAGATCGTGGGGGCCGGCAAGGGGAGCCGAGGCGGTGACGGTGAATTCAGCCGCGTGGTTCACCTGGAGTTCGCGCGTTGCCACCATGGTGGCGTATCCCCCCTCGGAATACCCCATGAGAAAGAGTTGGCCATTCCAGGTGCACGGAGATGCACTGGCGGCAATGATGGAACGGCTCGCCCGCAGCATGTCGACGACCTGGCGGGCGAGCGACGCGCCATGGACGTATGGCTGAGTGCCTGTGCTGTCCCCAAGCCCCTCATAATCGGCCATGGCAACGGCGTAACCGGTGGAGGCTATGGCCGCTGCCACCATGACCTCAGGGTAATCGATGGGCCGGAGACGGTTCTCCAGGTAGCGGGAGGGGGAATAGGGACGATAGGGTTCGGTGCCATGCTGGTACAGCAGAATAGGGACAGACGGCCTGACACTACCGGAGCGCGGCAGTATCAGCAGACCGCTCAGCGTGCGGGGTTGGCCGTCGGCACCGATCGAAGCGTAGCTGACCTTTTGCAGAACCAGCTCATATTTCCGTGCGGTCAATGCCGTGCCAAAGGAAGAAACGAAGCGGACCCACTCCCATCCGCCGAGAGACCTGACAAGGGGCCCCTGGAGGCTGGAACTGATGTCGGCAAGCAGAACCAGCGGATCAAGGGTCACGGCGCTGCCCTGCTGGGGCGCCGACGAATCCGGGCCCGACCCGCACCCGGTCAGGAGGACGGCAGATGCCAGCATTCCACAAATGATGCGCCTGAATCGTTTCACGGCACCCTCCCCCCCATGCCCCCATGCGGCCACAGGGTTTTCCTTTCTACTTAACCAGGGAATTAGCGGGTGTCAATAGTGGGACAACGTCCCGCCCAAACGTCCGAAGCGCCCGTGGATAAGGACATTGAGCGATGTCCCTGGCCAACGGCGATGACAAAAATGGTAATTATGGATATTAAGGGGTTACATTTTTGCTCTAAACTGTTATTTTATTCTGCCAATAATAACGTATGGTTTTTTCGCTACCAGTAAAATTGGAGCTTACCTGCCGCTTCCGGGCGGGGAAGGACGCCGTTCTCGTTGGTTTATTCACGAATAACGAACAAAGGCGTTCGTGGGACTAAGTACACATTTACACAGGGAGGGAAGAGGAATGAGTTATGAACTTCCGAACAACGAACGGCTTCTGAGGTGGGTCGAAGAGGTGGCTGCCCTCTGCGAACCGGACCGCATCCACTGGTGCGACGGCTCCCAGGAGGAGTACGACGAGCTCTGCGAACTGCTGGTGCAAAACGGCACCTTCAGGAAGCTTAACCCGGAAAAGCGTCCCAACAGCTACCTGGCGTGGTCCGATCCCATCGACGTGGCACGGGTCGAGGACCGCACGTTTATCTGCAGTCTCTCAAAACAGGACGCAGGCCCCACGAACAACTGGGTGAATCCGAAGGAGATGAAGGATAACCTGCACAAACTCTTCAAGGGGTGCATGCGTGGCCGGACCATGTACGTGATCCCCTTCAGCATGGGCCCCCTCGGCTCCCCCATCGCCAAGATCGGCGTCGAGATATCCGACTCCCCCTATGTGGTGGTCAACATGCAGATCATGACCAGAATGGGTAAAAAGGTCCTGGACATCCTCGGCGAACAGGGCGAGTTCGTGCCGTGCCTCCACTCGGTGGGCGCCCCCCTGGAGCCTGGCCAGCAGGATGTCCCCTGGCCCTGCAACAAGGAAAAGTACATCGTCCATTTCCCGGAGGAGCGCTCCATCTGGTCCTTTGGCAGCGGCTACGGCGGCAACGCCCTTCTCGGCAAGAAGTGCCTCGCCCTGCGGATCGCCTCCAAGCAGGGCAAGGACGAGGGATGGCTGGCCGAGCACATGCTGATTCTGGGGGTCGAGTCCCCCACCGGTGAAAAGACTTACGTGGGAGCGGCCTTCCCCAGCGCCTGCGGCAAGACCAACTTTGCCATGCTGATTCCGCCCAAACCGCTGCAGGATAAGGGGTGGAAGGTAACCACCATCGGCGACGACATCGCCTGGATCAAGCCGGGCCCCGACGGCCAAGTGTACGCCATCAACCCCGAGTACGGTTACTTCGGCGTGGCCCCCGGCACCAACGCCAAGACCAACCCCAACGCCATGGCCTCCTGCGCCGCCAACACCATCTTTACCAACGTGGCCCTCACCCCCGACGGCGATGTCTGGTGGGAGGGAATGACCGACGAGCCCCCCTCCCAGCTCACCGACTGGCAGGGGAACCCCTGGACACCCGGCTGCGGTCGGCCGGCAGCGCACCCCAATGCCCGCTTCACCTCGCCGGCCAGTCAGTGCCCCTCCATCGACCCGGACTGGGAGAACCCCAAAGGGGTGCCCATGAGTGCCTTCATCTTCGGCGGGCGCCGCAAGGACACCGTACCGCTGGTCTATCAGGCCTTCAACTGGAGCAACGGCGTCTACCTGGCCGCGACGCTCGGCTCTGAAACCACCGCCGCTGCCGTGGGCGCCATCGGAAACGTTCGCCGCGATCCCTTTGCCATGCTGCCGTTCTGCGGCTACCATATGGCCGACTACTTCGGCCACTGGCTGCAGTTTGGCCGCTCCATCGCCAAGCCGCCCCGGATCTTCAGCGTCAACTGGTTCCGCAAGGACGCCAACGGCAAGTTCATCTGGCCCGGCTACGGCGACAACATGCGGGTCCTCAAGTGGATTGTCGAGAGGGTCCAGGGCAAAGCCGGCGCCGTCGAATCGCCCTTGGGCTGGATGCCCCGCTACGAGGACATGGACTGGGACGGGCTGGATATGACCCGGGAAAAGTTCAACGAGCTGACCTCCGTGGACCGCGCCGTCTGGCAGAACGAGCTTATCTCCCACGAAGAACTGTTCGTCAAGCTCTTCGACCGCCTCCCCAAGGAGTTCCTCCACATGCGCGAGCTGATCCTCTCCAGCCTCTGGCGCTCGCCCGAGCACTGGGAACAGATCGGCGACGTTCATCCGGAAGGATGGAACGAGTAGCGGCACCGCGCCGCACTCAGGTGCATACCAAAAGGAGGAGCCGGGATCATCCGGCTCCTCCTTTTTTCGTCTTGCCGCCTACAGTCGGCCAGCGACGGCGGCTGAACGGCTGATGCGAGAGAGAATCCCCCCTGCACGCACGCTTTCCGCCCACAAGATGCGAGTACTACTGGTACTGAATGTAGATCGGCTTCGGGTGCAGCCTGAGCACCTCCCGGGGGGTGAGCAGGGGATGCCCCTTCTTGGTGTCGTTGTGATAGAACAGCTTGAAGCCGGTGTACTGGACCGGCTCGGCAACGATGTAATCCTTGTAGGAATCGCGCTTGAGCCAGGGAGCCCCCCACCCGTCCATGTGCATCACGATCTGCACCTCGGGGCGCAGGACGATCTTCTTGGAGTTGGTAACCCCGTTGCGCGTGAACCGATGGACCGTCAGAATCTTGGGAGGCAGATTGTACCTGGTAACCAAGTCTTTGAGATAGCCGGACACATAGTTGATATCGGCCGCGTCATAAGTTCCGATCTTCTTGCCGGGCTTGGCCCTGCTGGAGATCAGGTTGAATTCCGGGTCGATTCCCAGGTGAACGTCCGGATTCTTCAAAATCCACTCGAAACGCGGCAGGACCGCCCGGATGTCGTCGTGGCCGGTCTGGATGTCGATGAACAGAATGGCATTTGCCTCCCTCGCCCAACCGTACACCTGGTTGACGATAGCATCCGGCATGACCATCCGGTATTTGCCGTCCTTGCCCGGCTCCCCTTGCGCCACGACGGCGATCAGGTGGAGAGCCGGCTGCACCGGCAGCGACGGATCCGCTTTCTGCCATGCCGCCACCTCGGACTTGAGCCGCTGGAGCATCTCATCCTTGGGATAGGCCCCCAGGGCCCCCATTCGCTTGGAGAGCGGGTTGCCGTAGTAGGCCACAATCCGCTTTGACGGCAGGATGGCGCCGGGCGGGGTCGGCGGACAGAGTACCGGCCACCCGCACTGTCGTGCGTAATCGGGATCTTCGCCGGCCGCATACTTGACGGCGGGCGTCGTAGGCCGGGCACTGCTCGCCGGGGCGAACGCCGGCGCAGGAGCAGGAGGGACGGCACTGCTGTAAGTTTCGGTCTTAATGGCGGCTTCCTTCGGGGAAGACGTCTGGGGCACCGACTTGTCAGTATCTGCGCAGCCTGCAAGCCCGAGAAGAACGGCCATAGCGACACAGCACACCTGGGGGGAAAAACCGCGGAAAGGGACGAACGAATCAGAAAATTTCACGCAAAGCTCCATGGACGTAGCAAATAAAAGCCACAGAAGGTGGCTTCTGTGGCTCACAAACTATGCATCTATATACCACTATTGATGACTGGTTGGGAATGGAATTATCGAAGCCCATGTCCTAATTGCTGCCGCTTGCCCGGCCAGACATGCCGAGGCCGTCCCATCCCCGCACCCATGTGGAACTGCCCCCTGAAAAGTGAGCATGTCATTTTTATTGACATCCTCGTCGGGCGTATGGTACAAAAGCCTTCGCTTTTCATCTTCGAGCCCGACGTGAAGAGGTGAAAAGAACTCGTGAACACACGGTCACGGGGCCCATACATTCCCCAATAGCTCAGTCGGTAGAGCGGGTGGCTGTTAACCACCATGTCCCTGGTTCGAGTCCGGGTTGGGGAGCCATACTAACCATGGCCGATCATCAACGAGATGATCGGCCATTTTCTTTTGCGTTTATGAAGAGAAACTCCTCCGCGGCAGGCTGTCGGCCGCCTTGACGTCCTCTGTATTGCCCTTCGCCCGGCACCGCCTCCACGGCGGGGCAGGCCAGCGCAACAACGCGCCTTCTCGACGGAGTCGATCCGTCTCCCCTCTCCCGCCCTTTCGGCATTCCGCCGCTGTTTCGAATGGCCAGTGGCAGGTACATGCCAGCAGTTGTCACAATTTCACTATATTCATAGCTTCAGCCAAAGGATATACTCCTGTGCCGGATTCACTACCAAGAGGAACTGCATGGACTCACGCAAAGCACTGGACGGGTTGGCCGTCAGCCTGATGATCATTCTCGGTCTGACCTGGGGGCTTCAGCAGGTAGCGTTGAAGGCGACGGCCGCCGAAATAGCGCCCCTGCTGCAGATAGCCATCCGTTCCGGAATATCGGCGCTGCTGGTCGGCATCATGATGGCTGTCCGGGGGGAGCGGTTGTCGCTGGCAGGGGGGATGTGGCGGCCCGGGCTCGCGGTCGGGTTCCTGTTCGCCCTGGAATATCTGCTGGTCGGAGAGGGCCTGCGGCATACGACGGCGTCCCACATGGTGATTTTCCTGTACACCGCACCCGTATTCGCCGCCATTGGGCTCCACCTGAAACTTAATTCCGAACGGCTGAAACCGGTCCAGTGGTTCGGGATCGCGTTGGCGTTCGGCGGCATCGTGGTGAGCTTTTGCGGCCGGGGCGGCCACACGGCCGCACTGTCGGTGGCGGGCATCATCTGGGGAGACTTCCTGGGGCTTGCCGCAGGAATGGCCTGGGGCATGACAACGGTCGTGATCCGCACCTCGCGCCTGTCCGCCTGCTCTGCGACCCAGACGCTCCTGTTCCAGCTCCTGGGGGCCTTCATCCTGCTGTTGCCGGCCGCGGCAGGCCTTGGCCAGACATATTTCAACCCCACCCGCCTCGGCTGGGCGTGCCTCATCTTCCAGGCCCTGATCGTATCATTCGCCAGTTTCCTGGTCTGGTTCTGGCTGCTGCGCCACTACGTCGCGTCGCGGCTCGGGGTTCTCTCGTTCATGACCCCGCTCTTCGGGGTTGCGCTGGGGGCCTGGCTCCTGAACGAACCGCTGGAGCGCGGGTTTCTCGCCGGCGCGCTGCTCGTCCTTACCGGCATCGTTCTCGTCTCCGGCCATGGCTGGCTGAGGCAACTGGGAAACGGCGGTGGTTCCCCTGTTCAGAAACAGGCCCGGGAACCGGAGCCGTCGTAGGACTGCCCGCCTCTCCCTGGCCGTCGGCCTCCCGGCAGAGAGGGAGAAAACAGGATGCTCGCAGCGGCGCACAGAAAACCGGCCAGCTTCATGGATGCTTCCGGGATACGCGATGTCGCCGGCTGCAGGCGGCGTCACCCCTTGTGCCGGGCCGAAACCCGCGTGAAGATGTAGAGCCCCGCAAAGATCAGGAAGCCGCCGGCAAGCTGCCGGGGCGTGGGAGTTTCGCCGAGGAACAGGGAGGCCCAGACGATGGCGCCGATGGGCTCGCCAAGGATGCTCACGGACACCACCGATGCCTGCACGTAACGCAGGACCCAGTTGAAGACCGTGTGCCCGAGCACGGTGCAGACTGCTGCAAGGGCGAAAAACAGCAGCCAGTCAAGGGCCGGATAGGGATGGAACGGCGTGCGGGTAAGAAGACTGGTGGCGACGAGAACAAGGGCGGAGGCGCCATAGGTGACAAAGGTATAGCCCGACAGCTCTACGCTCCCCCGGAGCTTCCTGCCGATGAGGAGATAGCCCGAGACAAAGATCGCGGCGGCCAGTGCGAGAAGATCTCCCACAAAGGCGCGCATCCCCAGTTGAAAGTCACCTGCGCCGATGACGATGCTGCCGCACAGTGCCACCACTCCTCCCAGCAGGGCCAGCCGGGGGACTTTCTCGCGGAAGAAGAGCCACGCGCCGATCACCACGAAAACCGGCTGCATGGTGACGATGACCACCGAACTGGCCACGCTGGTGTAGAAGAGCGAGGTGAACCAGGTGACGAAATGGAGGGCGAGAAACAGGCCGCTGGCCGCCGCGAGAGCGATCTCCCGGCGCGACATGGAGCGCGCTCCGCTGAAGCGGGAAGCTGCCGTGGCCGGCGCCAGCAGCAGGAAGGTAAACAGGAGCCGGTAGGTGGCGATGATGAGGGGAGGAGCCGTGGAGAGCCGCACGAAGAGCGCGGAGAACGAAACGGCAAAAACCCCCACCAGGACTGCCAGGTAGGGGTTTACGATCGGTTTGCTGTGGGGTGCCGTTGTCACACGAAAGCCCTATTCTCCCAGGTATGCCTTTCTCACCTCGGGGTTTTCCGCCAGTTCCCCGGCCGGCCCTTCGAGGACGATGTGGCCGGTCTCCAGCACATAGGCGCGGTGGGCGATGGAAAGGGCCATGTGGGCGTTCTGCTCCACGAGCATGATGGTGGTGCCGGTCCCGTTGATCTCGCCGATGATCTCGAAGATCTTTTCCACAAGCATCGGCGCGAGCCCCATGGAGGGTTCGTCCAGGAGCAGGAGCCGGGGCCGGGACATGAGGGCCCGCCCCATGGCGAGCATCTGCTGCTCCCCGCCGGAAAGGGTCTTGGCGAGCTGCTTCTTCCGCTCGGCCAAGCGGGGGAAAAGGTGAAATATCCGCTCCATCTCCTGGGCGATGCCCTTCTTGTCGGACCGGATGTAGGCACCCATCTCCAGGTTTTCCAGCACACTCATCTTGGCGAAGACGCGGCGCCCCTCGGGTACCTGGCACACCCCCTTCTTGACGATCTCGTGGGGGGCGGTTCTGGTGATGTCTTCACCCTCGAACAGGACCCGGCCGGCAGCCGCCGGCACGACACTGGAGATGGTGTTCAGAATGGTAGTCTTGCCAGCGCCGTTGGCGCCGATGAGGGCAACGATCTCACCCTGGTCGACCCGGCAGGAAACATTAACGAGGGCCTTGATGGCCCCATAGTTGACGGAAAGGTTTTCAACGACGAGCATACGCCATCCTTGTCGCGGTTAGTGTGCTTCAGGCGCGGCGGGGCTAGTGGACGGCCGCCTTGCCGAGGTACGCCTCGATGACCTGCGGGTTGGCCCGGACCGCTTCAGGTTTTCCCTCGGCGATCTTGACCCCGTAATCGAGCACGGCGATCCGGTCGGACAGCCCCATGACGAACTTCATGTCGTGCTCCACAAGGAAGACCGTGATGCCTGCGGCGCGGATCTTCCGCACCATCTCCAGCAGGACCTGCTTTTCCTGGGGGTTCATGCCGGCGGCCGGCTCGTCCAGCAGGATCAGGTCGGGCTTTATCGCCAGGGCACGGGCAATCTCCAGGCGGCGCTGCTCGCCATAGGGAAGGCTCGTGGACGGTTCATAGGCCCGATGCGCCAGATCGACCTGTTTGAGGCATTCAATGGCCCATTCGACAAGCTCCCCCTCTTCGCGCCGCACCCAGGGCGCCAGCTTCAGGATGGAACCGGCCAGATCCCATTTCCCGCGGGTGTGGGAGCCGATCAGGACGTTCTCCAGAACCGACAGTCCGGGGAACAGCCGGATGTTCTGAAAGGTGCGGCCAATGCCGGCGGCGGCGATCCGGTGGGTCTTCTGGCCGCTGATGGTAGCACCCTTGAAAGAGATGCTCCCCGCTGTCGGCGAATAGATACCGGTAATGAGGTTGAACAGGGTGCTCTTGCCGGCACCGTTGGGACCGATGAGTGCCAGGATCTCTCCCTGCTCCACCGTCAGGTTGACGCTGTCGACGGCCACCAGCCCGCCGAAGCGGATGGTCACGTTATCGAGTTTCAGAAGCGACATGGAACCTCGCCAATCCGTTTATTTTCTATGCCGTTCGTTGACTTCCGCCGTGGCAGGCTTGCGGCCGATGGCCCGCAGCACCAGGTCGGTGAAGTTGATCCCGCCGAGCAGGCCGTTGGGACGGAAGACCATGAGAAAGACGAGCAATCCGCCGTAGACGAGCATCCGGTACTGGGACATGAAGCGGAGGAACTCCGGTGCCGCCGCCAGGATGGATGCCCCGAACACGGTGCCGGCGATGCTGCCGAGCCCCCCGAGCACGACCATGCTCAGGATGTCGACCGACTTGAGGAAGCCGAAATCAGACGGGTTGATGTAACTGAGAAAATGGGCGTACAGGCATCCCCCCACCCCGGCCAGGAAGGAACCGACGGCAAAGGACTGGACCTTGTAGCGGGCGATGTTGATGCCCATGGCCTCGGCGGCGATCTCGTCGTCGCGGATCGCCTTAAGGGCCCGGCCGAAGCGCGACTCTTTCATGAAGCTGACGAAAATGATTGCAAGGATAGCCACCACCCAGACAATGATCGGCATCGGGATCGGCGATCGGGCCGGTGGAACCGACAATCCCAGGGCCTTGTTGGTGATGTCGAGGTTGAGAAAGACAACCTTGACGATCTCGGCAAAACCGAGGGTGCAGATGGCCAGATAGTCGCCGGTGAGCCGGAGGATGGGATAGCCGATGGCAGCGCCGACAAAGGCTGTTGCCAGTCCGGAGAGAAGGAGGTTGGCGCTGAAGGGAAGCCCCGTGCGCAGGGTTATCACGGCACTGGTGAAGGCTCCGATGCTCATGAACGCCGCGTGCCCCAGCGAGAGCTGTCCGGTGATGCCGGTAATGACGTTGAGCCCCAGGGCCAGGACGATGGCGATCCCGATGTTCACCAGGATCTGGAGGGTATACGGGTCAACCAGGTTGAGGATGCTCTGCAGGGACTCTCCCATACGCTCGTTACACCTTTTTCTGAATTTTCTGCCCCAGCAGGCCCGTCGGCTTTACCAGGAGAACCAGGACGAGTATTGCAAAAGCGATGGCATCGCGGTAGGACGAGTACCCGGCCGCAACCCCCATGACCTCTGCCACGCCCAGGAGCATCCCCCCGAGCATGGCGCCGGGGATGGAGCCGATCCCGCCGAGAACCGCGGCCGAGAAGGCCTTGAGCCCTGCCATGAGCCCCATGTTGAAGCTGACCGCGTTGAACAGGAGCCCCACCAGCACCCCGCCGGCAGCCGCCAGGGATGAGCCGAGGGCGAAGGTGAAGGAGATCACGCGGTTCACGTTGATCCCCATGAGGGCCGCTGTGCTGTAATCCTCGGAGGTGGCGCGCATGGCCTTGCCGATCTTGGTCTTCTGGACGATGAACTCGAGGCCGAGCATGAGAATGGCCGAAACGCCGATGATGAGGAGCTGGAGGGTCGAGATCTCGGCGCCCAGGATCTTCACCTGGTGGACCGGAAAGGCGGTGTCGGGAAAGCCCTTGGCATCGGCGCCGAAGATCATGAGCGCCAGTGTCGAGAGGAAGATGGAGACGCCGATGGCCGAGATGAGCGCCGACAGCCGCGACGACTTCCTGAGGGGGCGGTAGGCGATCAACTCGATGACCACCCCCATGACCATGCAGGTTACCATGGCAAGGATCATGGCCACGAAGATGTTCATCTTGAACAGGGCGACCATGAGCAGACCCACGAATGCGCCCGCCATGAATATTTCTCCATGGGCGAAGTTGATGAGGGCGATGATGCCGTAGACCATGGTGTAGCCCAGGGCGATGAGCGCATAGGTGCTGCCGAGGGCGATCCCGTTGATGAGCTGCTGCAGGAGCATGCGGTTCCTCTCTGCGCCGGGGTGTGGCTATGACGTGTTATTGGGATTGGTGCAACGAACTGCGAGTGCGGGGGATTCCCTTGAACGGCAAAACCGTCGACAGGTTCGACCTGTATACCACAGTGACTAAAGATTGTGCAAGCTTTTCGATGGGGTTTTTGTTGATATTCTGAAAAGTTAGTATGGTTTCACAAAAACGGGGACGGGACTTCTCCCGCCCCCGCTGGCACGCTGAGCTTCCGTGCGAGCGGCAGCAACACAGACCGGCCCGCACGGGTTGTTACATCGCCTGCTAGTCGACCCAGTCGTCGTCCTCCTCGATGGGAGCGAAACCGCGCCGCATGGTGTTCTCGGTGACCACCCGCGGGTCCATGAAGTGGAGGAGGTAGTCGGGACCGCCGGCCTTGGTGCCGACCCCGGACATGCGGGCGCCGCCGAAGGGCTGCCGCTCCACCAGGGCGCCGGTGTTGTTCCGGTTGATGTAGAGGTTCCCCACCCGGAACTCCCGGCGGGCCTTGGCCAGGTGCTCGGGGCTGCGGCTGAAGATACCGCCGGTGAGGGCGAACTGGGTGGAGTTGGCCCATTCGATGGCCTGGTCGAAGTCCTTGGCCCGCATGACCGCCAGGACCGGCCCGAAGATTTCCTCCTGGGCGATGCGGTGCTCAGGCTTGATGCCGCCAATGATGGTCATGGGGACATAATACCCCTCACCCGTTGGCACCGGGCTCTCGTAGAGAACATGCCCCTCGCGCTTGCCGATCTCCGCGTATTCCTTGATGCTCTTCATGGCCTTGTCGTCGGCCACGGCACCCATGTAGTTGGCCGGGTCCTCGGAGGGGCCCACCCTGGTGGCCTTGGCCATGGACACGAGCCGCTCGATGAATTTGTCGTAGACCGCGTCCAGCACGATGACCCGGGAGCAGGCGGAGCACTTCTGCCCCTGGAAGCCGAAGGCCGAGTAGAGGACATGGGGCACCGCCTCGTCCAGGTCGGCGTCGTCGTCGATGATGATGGCGTTCTTGCCCCCCATCTCGGAGATGATCTTCTTCACGTTGGCCTGGCCCGGATAGACCTTGGCGGCGCGCTCGATGATCCGCAGGCCGGTCTCCATGGAGCCGGTGAAGGCGATCAGGCTGATGTCCGGGTGATCCACCAGGTAGTCGCCCATGACCGAGCCGCGGCCCGGCGTGAAGTTGAAGACCCCTTCGGGGAGGCCCGCCTCGCGGAACAGTTCCACCAGGTGCCAGCCGATGATCGAGGTGATCCCCGACGGCTTGAAGACCACGCAGTTGCCGGTGACGATGGCTGCCGACGCCATGCCCATGCTGATGGCCAGGGGGAAGTTCCAGGGGGCGATGACCGCGGCTACCCCTTTGGGCTCGTAGAAGTAATGGTTCAGCTCGCCCGGGGCGTGGCCCACCCGCTGGGGCTGGCCCAGCCGGATCATCTCACGGGCATAGTATTCCAGGAAGTCGATGGCCTCGGTCACGTCGGCATAGGCCTGATCCCACTGCTTGCCGATCTCCAGGACCTGCCAGGCCGAGAGCTCGAAGAGCCGCTTACGGGCTGCTTGGGCCGCTTTAAGCAGATATTCGGCCCTGGTCCGGGGATCGGTATCGCGCCATGCCGGGAAGGCTGCCTTGGCGGCGGCGATGGCGGCGCCCACCTCCGTGGTGCCGGCCTGGCAGATCTGGCCCAGGACCTCGGAGGGCTTGTTGGGGTTCACGGTGGGGATGAAGTCGTTGGTCCGGACCTCTTTCCCGTTGATGAACAGGGGATAGGTCTTGCCCAACCGGGTCCGCACCTGGGCGATTGAACTCGGGAAAGCAGCCCGGTGGTCGGCCCGGGTAAAGTCCACCATGGCCTCGTTGTTGAACGGGGTGAGCCCGCCGGGGCCCTTCCGCTCCTTTTTCGGCTTTGCGGCGCGGGCGGCCCGTTCCCGCTCGACCGTGACGGCCGGGTCTTCCAGCAGACGCTCGATCTGGGCGTCCTCGGCAAAGCTCTGGCGCAGGAACGACTCGTTGGCGGTGTTCTCCAGGAGCCGGCGCACCAGGTACCCCATCCCCGGAACCATGTTGCCGTAGGGGGCATAGAGGCGGATGCGCCCCGCCACCTTCAGGATCCCCTTGCGCACCGGTTCGGCCATGCCGTAGAGAACCTGGAATTCGTAACGATCCTCCGGCACGTTCAGTTCCCGCGCCATCTCCATGACCGCCGATATGGTCCGAATATTGTGGGAGGCGCAGGCAAAGTGGCAGATCTGGTGGTTTTCCAGGATCTTCCGCGCCTGGCGCTCGTAGGCCGCGTCGCTCTCCGCCTTGATGGTCCAGACCGGGACTTCCCAATCGTTCTGCTTCGCCTTGACCGTTTCGTAGTCCCAGTAGGCACCCTTCACGAGACGGACGGATATCTGGACCTTGTGCTCCTTCGCCCAGGCCAGGAGGTCATCCAGGTCCTTGTCGTTATCCTTCAGGTAAGCCTGGAGCACGATTCCCAGGTGGGGATAGTCGCGGTACTCCAGTTTCAGGCGCCGGAAGACCTCCAGGATGATCTCCTTGTGGCGGTAGGATTCCATATCGATGCAGAGGAAGCCGTTCAGCTCCATTACCTTCTTGAAGATGCGGCGCATCCGGTCAAGGATGGCCACCACCGAGCCCTCGAAGTCCTGGGGATTGGCCAGGCAGAAGAGGGCCGTGGGCTTCACCGCAATGTTCACCTTGGGGGCATGCCCCCAGTCCAGGTTGGGATCGCCCCCTCTGCCGGGCAGGCCTTTCCAGCTCCCCTGCTCTTTCTTCAGGGCGTCAAGCAACTCCAGGTAGGTGTTCGTGTAAACTTCGGCTTCCTCTTCGGAAAGGGTCGCCTCGCCGAGCACGTCCACCACGGCGGCAAAACCGTCCTTGCGGAGTTTCTCCAGGTTCTTCACCGCCTCCTTGGTGGTCTCGCCCACGATGAACTGGCGGGCCATCTCCTCGATATTGGAGGTGAGCACCTTGTTCAGCACGGCCCCGCCGAAGGACCCGAGCATCCCCGCCACCTTGGCCCCCGTGGACATGAACGCGGGCATTTCCTGCTCATTGCCGAAATATTCCCGGATGTGCTCCGTCAGGAGCTTGCTGGTGGTCAGCGAGGGAAACACGTCCACGAACCGGAACATCTGGATCTTGAACTGCTCGTTCTGCATGCTCCAGTCCATGGCCTTGCCCATCCAGGCCCCTTTGTTGAAAAGGGAGGGCTTCTCGCCGGAAATGCTGCCGAAAAACTCCCTGCCGCGGTTGACGATCTTCGTGTTCAACTCACTGTTTAGCATGGCTCGCTCCTTGGTTGGTTCATATGAGGCGGATAGCCCATGGTGTCGAGTTACCTGCATCAAACAGTACCACTGCCATCATCTTCGTGTCAATGGTTAAACCATTAGTATTATCCTCCACGCTATGCTATTCTTTGAAAAAGCATGACAGGGTGCTATAACTGGCAGTCTGAACATGCCGGGAAAGCTGGGCCGGCGACGCAGACCGCGCCGGCTGTTCGACTGGCCGGCATGGGTACAACCATTGTAATCCTGCATTGCTACGATGCAACGGAAGGAGCAACCCAGATGTTTCGCAAGGCCAAACAAAACCGGATCTTTCAGGATGTGGTGGATCAGATACAGGAAGCGATCGTGGAGGGGAGGCTCAAGGAGGGGGACCAGCTCCCGGCGGAGCGGAAACTCCAGGAAGAGTTCAATGTAAGCAGGGGCACCCTCCGGGAGGCACTCCGCGTCCTGGAGCAGAAGGGGCTCATCGAGATCCGGACCGGCGTGGCCGGGGGATCGGTGATCAAGGGGGTATCCACCGAGCAGGTGAGCGAGAGCCTGGCGCTGCTCATCCGCTACCAGAAGGTGCCTCTGGCGAAGCTGGCCGAATTCCGCGAGGGGGTCGAGGGAATCGTGGCCGCCCTGGCCGCCAACCGGGCGACTCCCGAGCAGACAGGCCGGCTGAGAGACCTGCTGAACACGGCCGGCAAGTACCTTGAGCAGGGGGAACCCCACTGGGACTCCTTCGTCCGGACCGACGAGGAGTTTCACCTGACCCTGGCCGAGATGACCGACAACCCCCTCTTCATCACGGTGCTCGAAACCGTCTACCACAACATCCACACCTACTACGAGCGCTACCTCCCCATGGAGGAAACGGTGCTGCGCCAGAACTACCAGGACCTGGAGGCCCTGTTTACGGCCGTTGCCGCCCGGGACGGGAAGCGGGCCGAAGAGTTGGCCAGGGAGCATGTGCGGCGCTTCAACATGCGGATGGAGGAGCGCCACATCTCCTGATGGCGGGACTTCGCACAGGGCTGTTGACAGTTGTCCCTCCATTTTTCTATAGTTCTAGCCACAGTTATATGAGGAAAGAGTTCTTAATGGGTTTCCCGCTCCAGAGAAAAGGTCTCGCCCTGCTTCTCCTCCTGCTGATGACGTCCATCACGCTGGGGGGGGCCATCTGTCTTGGCGCGGACCACCACCCCGCCCCTGCCGCGGCGGACACCGTAGCATCCCATGCCGGCGGTGAGGCCCCGTGCTGCCCCGATGACGGGCACGGCAACGGAGGTCACTGCCTGAACTGCCTTTCCTGCCCCTGCCAAGCGCCCCTTGCCGGCGACGAGCTGTGCCTGAGCTATGCCCCGTCCATCCACGTCCTTTCTTTTTCCGAACGCCGCGTCCCTCCCCCCGACGTCTATCTGTCCAAGTTCGTACCCCCTGCAGAATCCCGCCTGACCCCGTGACGACACCAACCGACCGGCCGTAGCGGGAGACGTACGCTCCGCCGGCGGCGGTTCCGGGCCGTCCATCATATCTCGCAGACTATCCATTTCAGATACACCACGAGGAGGTACTGCCGTGAGTCGAGCAGTTTCCCTGCCGGTGGCGGTCCTGCTGCTTCTTGCCGTCACCGGTGCGTCGGCGGGCAATGCCCTTGCCGAAACAAGAACCTTCACCCTTACCGAGGCCGTAGAGCACGCCCTTGCCCACAACGGCGAGCTCAAGGCGGCCCGGAGCGGGCATGAGGCCGCCCAAGCCGGCACTGTCCGGGCCGGGCTTTATCCCAATCCGGTCCTGGAGCTGGAAGGGGCCACCGGCGCCCTCACCGGCAGCAGCAACGAAAGCAGCATGGAACTGGCGATTTCCCAGGAAGTGCTGCTCGGTGGCAAGCGGACCAAACGGCTGGCAGCCGCTGAGCGGGAAGTCGAGGCAGTCCGGTGGTGGCTGGCGGATCGGGAGCGCCTCACTGCCCTGGAAGTGAAAACGGCGTATGCCGATCTTCTGCTGGCCCAGCAACGGCTTGATCTGGCAAAGCAGGCCGCGGAACTGGGCAGCCGCCTGCTGGCCCTGACGCGGGAGCGTTTCGCCGCGGGCGACATTCCCGAACTTGAAGTCAACCTGGCCCGGGTCGAGGCGGCGCGCAGCGACAGCGAGCGGGTGGCAGCGGAACGGGAGATCGTGCCGGTCCGTTCCCGCCTCTCAACCCTCATGGGCCTTGAGCCCGGCCATGAAGCGGCCGTTGTCGCGCCGCCCGACGAAAAACCCTTTACCGCCGGTGTCGCCGGCCTGGTGACCAGGGCCCGGGAACACCGCCCCGACCTCAAGGCCCTGGCCGCCGAGCAGGCCAAGGGAGAGGCAGAGGTGAGTCTTGCCCGGTCCGAGGGGGTACCGAACCTGACGGTGGGACTCTTCGTGGCCCATGAGCGGAGCACCGATGCCATCGGCACCGGCGAGGAAAAAACCCGCGACACCATCATGGGGGTAAGGCTCTCCCTGCCGCTCCCTCTCTTTGACCGCAACCAGGCCGGCATCCGCGAGGCCGGTGCCCGCCGGGGAGGAGCCGAGGCCCGGTTCGGCGCAGCCCGCACCGCGCTGGAACGGGATGTGGAGGCGGAGCATGCCCGGATGGCCGCAGCGGAGGAAGTGCTCTGCCTCTACGCGAAGGATATCCTTCCACGGCTCAAGGAGAACCTCGCCCTGGTCCAGGAGGCCTACGGGCTGGGGGAGGCAGGCATCCTCGCGGTCATCGAGGAACAAAAAAAGTACGTGGAGGTCCACGGGGCATACCTGGCGGCCGTCCATGCCCGGCAGACGGCCCGTGCCCGCCTGGAGGCGGCCCTGGGCGCATCCCTGGACGAACTGACAACAGGAGGTACCCAGTGAGCGTGATACGCACGATAACATACGGAATCCTGATGCTGCTGGCCCTGACGCTGCTGGCCGCCTGCAGCAAGGGAAGCGGCACCCGGGAAGCCGGCAACGAGGCCGGCCACGGGCCGGTGCAGGTGACCGCCTGGTCGGACCGGACCGAGGTTTTCCTGGAGCATCCCGAGCTTGAACCGGGCAAGGGGGCGACGCTCCTCATCTATCTGACCCGCACGGCCGACTGGCAGCCCCTGGCGTCACCGGAGGTGCACCTGGTCATAACCCCGCCCGCGGGAGCCCCCCTCACAGTAGCCGCCACAGGGACCAAGCCGGGACTCTACCGGGCCGAAGCAACCTTCCCCGCCAAAGGCGCCTACCGGGTGACGGTGGTGATCGGCGGCTCCCGGGGGGAACAGATCGAACTCCCCTCTCTCCGGGTCGGGGAAGGACATGACCACGGCGAGGACGGGCACAAGGAGACGGCCGCGAGCGACCGGAAGGAGGGAACTCCCCACGACCGCGACGGCCACGGGGATCACGCCGCGGAGGCGAAGCAGGGCGGAGGAAAAGCGCCCGCCCATGCTGACCATGACGTCCATGATGAACATGCAGAGCATGACAGCCACGACGAGCATGGCGACCATGGAGGAGAGCAGGCGCACGGCGAAACCGGCACAGCCCACGCACACGCCGCATCGGGAGCTGTCGGCGCCATCACCCTGACCAAGGAGCAGCAGTGGGCCGTGGCCTTTGGCGTGGCCGAGCCGAGGCGGATGGATATGGCCAGCGGTCTCGCGGCGGTCGGCGAACTGGTCCCGGTGGCCACGGCCGAGGCAGTGGTGGCCGCTCCCCTGGCAGGGGTCGTCTCCCCGACCCGCCCCCTCCCCTTCCCCGGCAAGCGGGTGGCAAAGGGCGAGGTGATCGCGGTGATCGATCCTCCGGCAAGCCTTGGCGGCGGCATGACCCAATTGGCAGCCGACCACGCCCAGGCCGTGAGCCGCCTCACCCTGGCCCAGGCCGAGTACGACCGGGCCAAGCGGCTGGTGCAGGGGAAGATAGCCGCCCGCAAGCGGCTGGAGGAGGCAGAGGCGGCCCTGGAGGCGGCCAGCGCCGTCGCAGCCCCCCTTGAGGCTGCCATGAAGAGCGTCCAGGGCGGGAGCGGCGGACGGATCACCGTGCGCGCGCCGGTCTCGGGCACCGTGGTGGAGATCTCTGCCGTGAACGGCAGCGGGGTAGCCCCCGGCCAGACCCTGGTCCGCATCGTGGATACCGGCCGGCTCTGGCTCCGGGTGAACCTGCCGGCAACGGACCTGGGCAAGGTCGGACGCCCCGCTGCCGCCGGAACTGTCTTCACCGTGACGGGACTCCCGGGAGAATTCCACACCAGCGGCCTCGTCTCCGACGGGACGGTGGTGGATCCCCAGACCCGAACCCTCCCGGTGATCTTTACCGTGGAGAATCGCAGCGGCAACCTCAAGCCTGGGATGTTCGCCCGGGTCACCATCCGGACCGGCACGGCCAAAGGTGTCCTGGCCGTGCCTAAAGAGGCCCTCTTCGAGGACGAAGGTCGCTGGTTCGCCTTCGTCCAGATATCGGGGATCACCTTTGACCGCCGGGAGGTGCAGATCGGAACCGAAGACCGGGGGATGGTCCAGATCGTATCGGGGCTCGACGAGCACGACCGGCTGGTGGTGAAGGGGGGCTACTACGTGAAGCTCGCTTCCCAGGGCGGGGCCACCGCCGACCCCCACGCCGGCCACGGCCACTAAGGGGGCGCCGCCATGCTTGATCGCATAATCCGCTTATCCATAGAAAACCGCCTCATCGTGGTGGTCCTGTCGGCCCTCATCCTGGTGGTGGGGACCGTGGTGGCCCTCAGGATGCCGGTGGATGTCCTGCCCGACCTGACGGCTCCGACCGTCACCATCATGACCGAGGCCCAGGGCATGGCCCCCGAGGAGCTGGAAACCCTGGTGACCATGCCGGTCGAAAGCGCCGTGAACGGTGCCACCGGGGTACGCCGGGTCCGCTCCTACACGGTTGCCGGCCTCTCCACCGTCTGGGTGGAATTCACCTGGGGCACCGACATCTACCGGGCCCGCCAGGTGGTGAACGAAAAAATGCAGGGGCTGACCGCATCGCTCCCGGCCGGGGTGATGCCGACCCTCACCCCCATCTCCTCCATCATGGGGGAGGTGATGTACATCGGCCTCACCAGCGACCGCCACACCCCCATGGAACTGAAGGAGGCGGCCGATTTCGTTGTCCGGCGCCGGCTTCTGGCTGTTCCCGGCGTCTCCCAGGTGGTGGTCCTGGGAGGCGAAAAGCGGCAGTACCAGGTGGAACTGGACCCGCTTGGGCTCGCCTCATTCGGGGTTTCGGTGGGCGAGGTTCTGGAAGCGGTCCGGGGGAACAACGAGAACTTTGCCGCCGGCATCATGAAGAGCGGCGGCCAGGACTACCTGATCCGCGGCGTGGGACGCTACCAGACCGCCGACGACCTGGGGCGGGTAGTTGTCTCGGCCCGGAACGGCATCCCGGTCCTTGTGCGGGATGTTGCCCGCGTGGCCGTGGGCTCGGCCCTGAAGGTGGGAGATGCCAGCGTCGATACCAAGCCGGGGATTCTCATCTCCGTGGCCAAGCACCCGGAGACCAACACCCTGACCCTCACGGCCCTGCTCGACGGCAAGCTGACCGAGATCCGCAAAGGGCTCCCCGCCGGCATGGAGCTGCGGGGCGACATCTTCCGCCAGTCCGACTTCATCCAGCGGGCCATGGACAACATCCGCAAGGTCCTGGTGGAGGGGGCGGTGCTGGTGGTGGCCATCATCTTCCTCTTCCTGGGAAGCATGCGCACCACCTTCATCTCCATCGTGGCCATGCCCCTGTCGCTCATCTTCGCCATCTTCACCCTGCGGCTCTTCGACATCTCCATCAACACCATGACCCTGGGGGGAATGGCCATCGCCATCGGCGTCATCGTGGACGATGCCATCATCGACGTGGAGAACGTCTACCGACGGCTGCGGGAGAACAGCGCCAAGCCCGAGGCCCGGCGGGAACCCGCCGGCAAGGTGATCTTCGATGCCTCCAGGGAGATTCGCTCATCCATCGTCAACGCCACCCTCATCATTGTCCTGGTATTCCTCCCCCTCTTCTTTCTCTCCGGCGTGGAGGGCCGGCTCCTGAAGCCCCTGGGGATCTCCTACATGGTTTCCATCGGCGCCTCGCTCCTGGTGGCCCTCACCGTCACCCCGGCCCTCTGCTCCTACCTCCTTCCCCGGGCGCGCTTTCTCGATCGTCATGACGAGGGCCGGGTCTTCACCTGGCTCCAAAACGCCTACGGGCCGGTCCTCAACCTTGCGCTCACCCGGCAGAACCTGGTCATGGGGCTCGCGGCAGCGGCCTTCATCCTCTCCCTCATCCCCCTGGCCATGGCTGGCCGCTCATTCCTGCCCCCCTTCAACGAAGGGTCGCTCACCATCACGCTTGCCACTCCCCCTGGCACGTCCCTGGAGCAGTCGGTGGACATCGCCGCCCGGGTGGAAACGCTGGTGAAGGGACACCCCAACGTGACCCTCACGGCCCGCCGCACCGGCCGGGGAGACCTGGACGAGCACGGCAAGCCCCCCAACGCCTCGGAGATCGAGGCCCAACTGGACCTGAAAGGGCGCACGCTGGAAGAGGTCATCGGCGAGTTGCGCCACCTGACCGGTGGGATTCCCGGCACGATTGTCTCCTTCGGCCAGCCCATCAGCCACCGGATCGATCACATGATGTCGGGCACCGCCGCCAATATCGCCATTAAAATCTACGGGCCGGAACTCTTCAGGCTCAGGAGCATCGCCCAGGATATCCAGCGGACCATCGCCGGGGTACCGGGGCTTGAGGATCTGTCGGTGGAGCAGCAGGTTGACGTGCCGCAACTGCGGGTGATCCCCGACCGTGAAGCCATGGCCCGGTACAATCTCTCCGTGTCAGCCGTTGCCGAAGCGGTGGAGACCGCCACCGCCGGCACCGTGGTGACCAGGACCCTGGAGAAGGACCGGACCTACGAGGTCATGGTCCGCTTCCCCGATGAGGCGCGGGCGACGGGAAGCGCCGTGGCCGGCATTCTGGTGGACGCCCCGGACGGGGTGAAGGTTCCCCTTGCCGCCGTGGCCCAGGTAACCAGTGCCAAGGGGCCCAACGCCATCAGCCGGGAAAACGTCCAGCGCAAGATCGTGGTCCAGGCCAATGTGTCCGGACGCGACCTGAGGAGCGTCTTCGAGGAGGCTCGGGGGCGGATCGAGGCGGGCGTGAAGCTTCCGGAAGGGTACTTTA
The DNA here is from genome assembly GCF_059620965.1 of Geobacter sp. PheSNFMC. Classification (NCBI taxonomy): domain Bacteria; kingdom Pseudomonadati; phylum Thermodesulfobacteriota; class Desulfuromonadia; order Geobacterales; family Geobacteraceae; genus Geobacter; species Geobacter sp. PheSNFMC. The sequence goes on along the minus strand of NZ_JCAMRN010000018.1, from coordinate 14,921 downwards.
TCGAATACGGCGGCCAGTTCGAGAGCGAAGCCGAGGCGACCCGGATGATCGGGCTCCTCTCCCTGGTGTCGTTCCTCTTTATCGGACTGGTCCTCTACCTGGAGTTCCGCTCATTCCGCGACGTGGGGATCGTCATGGTCAACCTGCCGCTCGCGTTCATCGGCGGCATCGTGGCGGTCTTCATTACCGGCGGGGTCATCAACGTCTCGACCCTTGTCGGCTTCATCACCCTGTTCGGCATTGCGGTCCGCAACGGGATTCTCCTGGTATCCCACTACCGTCACCTGATGGAGGAGGGACAGCACCTGGCAGAGGCGGTTGACCGGGGCTCCCGGGAACGGCTCCGGCCGGTGGTCATGACGGCCCTGGCCGCCGGGCTGGCGCTCGTCCCCTTTGCCGTGGCTGCCCACAAACCGGGGAACGAGATCCTCTCACCCCTGGCCATTGTCATCCTCGGCGGATTGCTGAGCTCCACGGTGCTGAACATGGTGGTCCTGCCGTCGCTCTACCGGCGGTTCGGACGTCAGCTCTAGGATGATTGAACAACAAAAGCCCCACGGGAGTTATCCCGTGGGGCTTTTTCACATCGTGAAAAACAGTCGGCTCTTAGTCCATCTTGACCGGGACCTTGGCCTTCAGGGCGAATTTGCCGCCCTTTACTTCCAGAAGGGCCAGCGGTGACTTGATCGGCTCGCGGTTATCGCGGATGGTAATGGTCCCCGAGACTCCTTCATAGTTCTTGGTCTGGCCGAGGGCGGTCTTGAACACCTTCGGGTCGGCGCTGTTGGCGCGCTTCATTGCATCGGCCAGCATCATGACGCCGTCATATCCCTGGGCGTCGAAGAGACCCGGCTCGGCGCCGCTGAACTTCTTCTTGTACGCCTCGACGAACTTGGCGGTCACCGGAGAAGCCTGCTCGGGGGAGAAGCCCAGGGCGGCCATGGCGCCCTCGACCGCATCGCCGCCCAACTCGATCAGCTTCGGCGAGAAGAGGCCGTCGCCACCGAACATTTTGGCCTTGAGCCCCTGTTTGCGGGCTTCCTTCATGATGAGGGCGGCCTCGGTGTAGTAGCCGGAGAAAAAGATAACATCGGGCTTCTTGCCCTTGATGTTGGTGATCTGGGCGCTGAAATCCTTGTCGCCGTCCTTCACCTTCTCGTCGGCAACGATCTCCACCCCCCTGCTCTTGGCCGCATCGCGGAAGGTCTGGGAGAGGCCCACGCTGTAATCGTTGTTGTCGGAGGTGATGATCGCCACCTTCTTGTAGCCCAGGTCCTTGGCGAAGAAGTCGATGCAGGCCGGGATGGCGACGCTGTCCAGCAGGGTGTTGCGGAAGATGAAGTCGCCGTTCTCCACGACGCCGGGGCCGGTGGCGCCGGCGGAGAGGAGGACCACCTGGGCCTTCTGGGCGATGGGAGCCGCAACCTTGGTGATGCCGGTGGTGGGGTCGCCCACGATGGCAACGACGCCGTCACGGCTGATGAGCTTCTGGGTGACCGACGCACCTTCCTGCTTGTCACCGCGGTTGTCGGCCTCGACGATCTCGATCTTCTTGCCGAGGATGCCGCCGGCAGCGTTGAGCTCCTCGGCCGCCATCTTCATGCCGTCGAGTGTCGGCTTGCCGAACATGGCCACGTCGCCGGTAAGAGCGCCAAGGAAGCCGATCTTGATGGTGTCGCCGGCGGCCGGTGCGCCGGCCGGGGCTTCTTCCTTCTTCTTGCAGCCAAAGCCCATCGAAAGGGCGGTGGCCACTGCGGCAACGGTCAGCAGCGATGCAATTTTTCTGAATTTCATTGAATGCTCCTCCTGTTGAATGAATGGTGCAGCAGGGGGAATTACTTGCCGCCGCCCTGTTTCATCAGGACGTCGACCATCTCATTGGCTTCCTTGAGCTTCTGCTCAAGTTTCTTGAGCTCCTCGGCGGTGTAGACCCTCTTCCCCTTCTTGATCTCGGCCTGGAGCTTCTTGACCTTCTTCTGGAGGCTATCGACCTCGCCGGCGCAGTTTTTGGAGGCGAGGAGGCACATGTCCTTCTCTTCCTTGGACATTTCTGCGGCAAAGGCCGGAACGGTGGCGGAGAACGCGAACGCGGTCAGCATGAGAACAGCCATCTTTTTCATGGGATAAACCTCCTGTCGATCGGTAAGGTGGCGGACGAATGCGGCCGGGGCAGTCACTCGCCCCGGCCGTGGCCGTGTTTAGAATGCGTAGTTCAGGATGAGCGATGCCATGTAGGGATCGTCGGGAGTCTCACCGCCGGCGGCAACGCCGTCGTAGTAGTCGCCCAAGACAACATAGGCACCCCGCAGGCTGGCAGTCATGTTGTCAAAGAGCTTGTAGTCGACGGAAGCGTTCAGTTCGGTCCCCAGATACTTACCGTTGGAGCTGTTAAGGGTCTTGTCGTTCTCCTTGGCGACAGAGGCGAACCCGGCATTGACGCTGGTGGAAAGTTTGGAGGTGATGGGAAGGTCGTAGCCGACGAAGCCGGCGATGACACCCTGATCCCTGTTATTGGAAGTGTAGACCACGGCATTATCGATGGTCATGGCATAGGCATCACGGAACAGGAGCTGCATGTTGCCGTTGTAGAAGCCGTGCTCATCGTCGACGCTCTGGAAGGCATTGGTGGTGCTGCTCCCCCCCTTGTCGCCGGAGACGTAGAGGAACTCAGCCCGCGCGGTTCCGGGGCCGAGGTTGCCCCGGGCGCCCACATTGCCGGCAAAGGCACTGACGTGGCGGGACGCCGGAGCCCGGAGGGACCCGAACTGGTAGAGGAAAAAGCCGTCAAGGGTGACCGGGCCGAGATTCGCCTCGGCATTGACGCCGACGTTGTGAACGGTGTTTGTATCACCCTGCTGCTGGTCCACATAGCCAAAGTCGCCGCTGCGGTCGTCGTCGATAAAGTAATAGGCGCCACCGATTCTAATGTCCTTGGTAACGGCGTACTTGGCGGTGGCTGCCACCATGTCACGGGCCCTCTTGCCGGGAAGCGTCCCTTTATCGTCGAACCGGAAGAAACCGGCCGAGGCATCGAGATTGCCAAAGGAGCGGGAGGCAAGGAGGCCTGCCATGTCGGCGCCAAAGAGGACCCCTTTGAAGGCGTCGTCGTGGGGCTGCATGCCCACCTTTACATTGGCACCGGTAATGGGGCAGTTGAAGTCCAGGTAGACACTCTTGGTTTCGATGTTGACGGTGTCGGCCCCGATGGCGCCACCCTGGTTTCTGGCGCTGGTGTACGCCGAGTCGCCCCAACGGGAGTCGATCTCGAAGTGCGTCACGAGCTTCAGATCGTCATTGGCCTTGGCAATGTACATGAGGCGGGCCCGTTGTGCGAAATAGGTGGCAGTGGGGGCATCTTTACCGGACAGGACGGGGACTCCACCCTCATCATGGAAAGATGGATTGAAAAAACCTTGGCCGCTAAGCGACCCATTGAAATTACTCACCGCCCCGAACAGCCTGAACATGCCGTGGAATTCATTCTCCAGGGCCAGGGCCGGGACGGCGGAGGCGGCAATAGCCGCCGTTGCGGTGACTGCGACGAGCGATTTCTTGAAACCCATGTACTCCTCCTTCGTTGCGATGATTAACAACATTGTAGGGTTGTGCTGCTTCACGTCGTGCGACCAGCGATTGTCCAACCACCTCCCTTCTTTGTGAGGAAAGCGACGCCGCTGTCGCTGACTGTCGAAGTAGTCAGAGTATCTGGCTCAGGAACAGCCTGGTCCGCTCGTGGGTCGGATTCCGGAAAAAGTGCTCGGGTGTCCCTTCCTCCACGATCCTTCCCGCGTCCATGAAAATGACCCGGTCGGCAACTTCCCGGGCGAATCCCATCTCGTGGGTGACGACCACCATGGTCATCCCCTCCCGGGCGAGGCTCTTCATGACGTCGAGCACCTCGCCGATCATCTCGGGGTCAAGGGCGGAGGTGGGCTCGTCAAAGAGCATGAGCTTCGGATCCATGGCCAGGGCACGGGCAATGGCGACCCGCTGCTGCTGGCCGCCGGAGAGCTTGGCCGGATAGGCGCCCGCTTTCTCCTCCAGTCCCACCTTGCGCAGAAGCCCAATGGCCTTCTCGTCCGCCTCGGCCGTGCTCCGCTGGCGCACGACGCACTGGGCCAGGGTGATGTTCTCCAGGACGGTCTTGTGGGGAAACAGGTTGAAGGACTGGAACACCATGCCCACTTCTTCCCGCAGCTTGTTGATGTCGGTCCCCTGGCCGTAGAGATCGATGCCGTCCACCAGGATCCGCCCCGTATCGATCTGTTCCAGCTTGTTCAGAGAGCGAAGGAGGGTGCTCTTGCCCGACCCGGACGGGCCGATGATGACCACCTTCTCTCCCTCCTTCACGTCGAACGTTACCCGGTCGAGGGCCTTGAGCCCGCCAAAGTTCTTGCTTACGTCGCGTACTTCTACCATGCCGCCCCGTTCAGGTTCCCGCACTGATCCGTTCCTCCATGATTCCGATGAGCTTTGACAAGAAGAGGGTAATGATCAGATAGACGAGGGCAATGACCGTATAGGTCTCGAAATAGGTGAAGCTCTCCGACGCGAACTCCCGCCCCCGGCGCAGAATGTCGGCAACCGCCAGAATGGACACCAGCGAGGAATCCTTGAGCAGGGCGATGAATTCGTTACCGATGGGGGGAAGCACGACCTTGGCGGCCTGGGGAAGGATCACGTGGCGCATGGCCTGGCCCTTGGTCATGCCAAGGGAGCGGGCCGCCTCCATCTGACCCTTGGGAATCGACTGGATGCCGGCCCTGATCACCTCGCCCATGTAGGCGCCGTAACAGACCGCCATGGCGATGATGGCGCTCGCCATGTCGGGGACGTGGACGAAGCGACCCAGGGCGTAGTAGATGTAAAAGAGTTGAACCAGCAGCGGGATGCCGCGGATGATTTCCACATAGAGGGAGGCGATGCCGTTGATGACCCGGTTGGAGGAAATGCGCCCGAGGCCGGCCACGAGACCGATGACCAGAGCCAGAAGAATGGCCCCGACGGTAACCTGAAAGGTGACCAGGATACCGTCGGGAACGAACTTGAGGATGTTGAGATAGGGGTCCGGCTTCGTGATGGCCAGAAAGGCCAGGAGGCCGATTGCGCCGATGAAGGCGATGCGCCAGGCAGTGAAGAGCCCGATGTCGCTTTTGCTCGGAATAGCCGCGCCGTCACCGACCTCGACGATAGCCGGCCGTGCCCTGTCCTGATCGATCATTTATCTGAGCCACTTCTTCCGGAGTTGCTCGTCGACCTTTTTGGCCTTGACGGCCTTGATGCCCTTGTTGATCAGGGCAAGCAGTTCCTTGTCGCCCCTCTTCACTACGATGCCATAGGACTCGGCGGTAAAGGACTTGCCCACGATCTTGAATTTGTTCTTGTACTCGGTCTTCTGGAGAGCATAGTGGGCAGCGGTGGGCTCGTCGCAGACCACGCCGGCGATGCGGCCGGCGGCCATGTCCTCGAAGGCCAGGCCGATCTCGTCGTAGTTCTTGAGCTCGACGCCCTGCACTTTCTTGATTTCAAAGGCTCCGGTGGTGCCGATCTGGGCGCCGACCTTCTTCCCCTTGAGGGCGGCCAGGTTTATCCCCTTCTCAGCCTTGGGCACCACGAGAATCTGGCCGATGTTGATGTAGGGGTCGGAGAAGTCATACTGCTTTTTCCGCTCCTCGGTGATGGTGACGGAGGAGATGATGGCGTCGTAGCGGCCGGCGCCGAGCCCCGCGAAGATACCGTCCCAGGCAGTGTTCTTGAACTGGACGGCGAAACCGGCTTCCTTGGCGATGGCGTTCATGAAATCGATGTCGAAGCCGACAATCTTCTTGTTGGCGTCAACCATTTCCATGGGCGGCCAGGTGGCATCCGTGGCAACGGTTACCGTACGGCCCGCTGCCTCGGCCTGCCGGGGAACTGCAGCCGTCAGACACAAGGCGGCCAGTGTGAGTACCATCAGGGTACGACGCACGAGGTTCATAATTCCTCCCTTGGTTACTGACATTCAATAATGTTTACTGCGCCTAAACGAGGCTACTTTTATGATTATTTTCTCCTGATGTCAATGGCTTTTTGCCGGACTGTCGGCACGTTACCGCCATTTCTGTTTACTTTTCCTTCAAAATGTTCAAAAATATCAAACCATTTGTCACCTTTCCGTAACCAGACGAGCCGTGAATAAAGCAAAAGCCATTGTAGCCCTACTCCTCACCACCTTCTTCTGGGGGATCACTTTTACCATCGTCAAGGACGCCGTGGCACAGGTTGACGTCTTTGTCTTCCTGGCCCAGCGGTTCCTCATGGCCGTGGTGCTCCTCGTGCCCTTCTGCGCCTGCCGCCGCGTGCCGCTCACCATGCAGACCGTCCGCCACGGCCTGTTTCTCGGCCTGTTCCTGTTCGGCTCCTATGCCTTCCAGACCATGGCACTCCGGTTCACCACCGCGTCGAACACGGGCTTTCTCACGGGTCTCAGCGTAGTACTCGTTCCCATGCTGGGTGCGCTTCTCTTCAGGCAGGCCGTCTCGCAGGGGATCAAGTGGGGGGTGGCCCTGGCCGTACCCGGTCTGTTCCTCCTCTGCACCAACGGCGCGTTTGTCCTGAACATCGGCGACATGCTGGCCGCCATCTGTGCCGTCTGCGTCTCCCTTCACCTGATACTCACGGGGAAGTTTGCCCGCGATAACGATGTGTGGTGGCTTACTGCCATGCAGTTGAGCACAGTGGCACTCCTGAGCTTCCTTGTTGCCGAGGTCGGCGGCCACCGGACCATGGCCTGGCACCCGGAAATTCTCTGGGCGCTGCTGATCTGCGCCGTCTTTGCCACGGTGTTCGCCTTTCTGGTTCAGACATCCATGCAGCGCTTCCTCAGTCCGGCGCACACCGCCCTCATCTTTTGCCTGGAACCCGTCTTCGCGGCTCTCTACGCCTTCTGGGCCGCCGACGAACGCCTCGGCACCCTCGGCTACCTGGGCGCGCTCCTCATTCTTGCGGGCATGGTAATTTCGGAGCTTGCACCCAGCGGCGAATCCCCTGAAGCGTCAACGGCGACCTGACCCGGATGCGTCGTCATACTCTTTGCCAAAGGACATCGTGAACATGAACAACTGCACGACCACCGAGCGCCGCAACCAGTTTGCCAGTGACAACTACGCCGGAATCTGCCCCGAGGCATGGCAGGCCATGGAAGAGGCCAACCGTGGGTATGCCTGTTCCTACGGCGACGACACCTGGACGGAGAGGGCGTGCCGCCTGCTGCGCGACACCTTTGAAACCGACTGCGAGGTGTTCTTCGTCTTCAACGGCACGGCGGCCAACTCACTGGCCCTGGCATCCCTCTGCCAGTCGTACCACAGCATCATCTGCCACGAGACATCCCATATCGAAACCGACGAATGCGGGGCCGCCGAATTTTTTTCCAACGGCACAAAAATACTTCTGGTTCCCGGCCCCCACGGCAAGGTCGACCCGGACGCAGTTGAGCACACGGTCAAACGGCGCCTCGACATTCATTACCCCAAGCCCAAGGTCCTCAGCATCACCCAGGCAACGGAATTGGGGACCCTCTATTCGGTGGATGAACTGCGCGAGCTGGGCCATCTTGCTCGACGCCTGGATCTACGCGTCCACATGGACGGGGCCCGTTTTGCAAATGCCGTTGCCGCCCTCGGTGTCCACCCGAGCGAGATCACCTGGAAGGCCGGGGTCGACGTGCTCTGTTTCGGCGGGACCAAGAACGGCATGGCCGTAGGTGAAGCAGTCGTGTTTTTCAACCGGGAGCTTGCCCGCGAGTTCGACTACCGCTGCAAGCAGGCAGGACAGCTTGCCTCGAAGATGCGCTTTCTGGCCGCTCCCTGGATCGGCATGCTGGAAAGCGGTGCCTGGTTGACCCGCTCAGCCCATGCGAATGCCTGCGCAGCCAAACTTGAAGCCCGGCTTCGCGATATTCCCGGCGTCGGCATCCGCTTTCCCCGCCAGGCAAACTCGGTCTTTGCCGATCTCCCGCCGGGGGTCGTCGACGCCCTCCATGGGCTTGGTTGGCATTTCTACACCTTCATCGGCTCCGGCGGAGCGCGCTTCATGTGCTCCTGGGAGACGAGCGATCAGGACATCGACCTGCTGGCGACTGACATAGCAGGTTGCTGTAATAGGTAACAAAGAGGGCGGGAGATAAGGCAACACCCAAGGCATATCCGTAAGATAAGCAGGGGGCTGAGCACCACGCGACGGAGCAAATGTGCTCCGCAGTAGTATTTCATCCGGCTGACAGAGGCGGCCTGCTGAGGCCGCCAATCTTCATACATGAGATGTATGTAATTTAAATGCACCCCGGCCGCACGCAGCATCTCAACGTTTTCAGCATGTTACAATCACCCCCCTTTCAATCGCCCGCTCCCTCCCCTCTTTTTCTGTATACCCACCCCATACAATAGCGACTCCACTCCTGCCTCGACGCTCTCTCCTCAAAAAATTAAAGCCTTTTATTTCTGCGTGTTACACGTTTCTTTTACCTTGTTTTCCACTGTGGCACGGTCACTGCTATATAAAAGACAAAACCAACCGGTCACCACCGGCGGACAATGAGGAGGGAGTCATGAAAACCACAGCCATCGCACTTATCGCCACGATCGCAACCGCAACCACCGCCTTTGGTGCCAGTGGCGCCGCAATTGACGAAGGCGGGTTCCTCGCTCCTCTTTTCCTCGCTTTCGGAGCCGCCATTGTCGCCTTCCAGACCGTTCCCGCCATCATGCTGATGGGATCAATGCTGAAGGGGCTTTTCTCGCCGAAGGTGGAAGAAGGAGCCACGACACACTGACAGACACCGACGAAGGGGCGGCCCGCCGGGCCGGTACCGTAGAGGGATACGGAAAGGAGACAGCCATGAAAGCGAACGTTGCAGCCAGCACACTGGCAATGGTTCTTGGGAGCGTAACATCGGCCCTGGCGGCGTCGGGGGCACGGGAAGACAATAGTGGAGTGCTGGTATGGATCTTCCTCGGCTTCTGCGCACTGATCATCGTGGCACAACTGGCCCCCGCGGTTCTTACCATGATCGGAATGGCCAAAGGCGTTGCCGACAGCGTAGGCCGCAAGGCGGAGGCGAAGAACTAGGGACAGCCCCGCAGAAAGGAGGACTCACGAGAAAACATGACCATGAACAGTACTGAATGAAAAGGCCGCCCCTCCGGCAGGAGAGACGGCCTTTTTGCTTGCCCGGGATCCCGGGAGGGACGTCCGGGGTGGTGTGGTCGCGGCCAGGGCTCGGGCAAGACCGGCAGAGCGGGTCCTAACCAGACGGGGCAACACCTGCGGCAGCCAGAAGAACCAAATTTACGAGTAAAAATCAACTAATCCGGATGCTAGACCCTCTCCAGACCGGCAAAGCGGACCAGAAGCTTCTTCGGCCCCACCGAGTTGAACCAGACGATCACCTTCTGCTCATCCCCCTGCCCTTCAATCTTCCGGATGGTGCCGACACCGAACTTTCCGTGCCGTACCTTCATGCCGAGCCAGACGCCGCTTTCTTCGGGTTCGACGGGGACGATCTCCACGTCGGCGAAATCCGGCTCGATCTCGGTTTCGAGGATGGAGGCCAGGTTGTGACGCGCGGGCTCCCGCCCCCGCCCGGCGGTGTCGGGCGCGACGGAGCCGAGGGCGGGTTGCTGCCATTCATCCTCCAGGTCCAGGAGGTTCCGGGGGATGTCGGCGATGAAGCGGGAGGGCATGTTCACCTGGTCCTGGCCGAAGATCCGCCGGCGCCGGGCATTGGTGAGGCAGAGCCGCTCCCGTGCCCGGGTCATCCCCACGTAGCAGAGCCGGCGCTCCTCCTCCATGGCCTCGGGGTCGTCCAGGGAGCGGACATGGGGAAAGAGCTTCTCCTCCATGCCGATCATGAAAACCATGGGAAACTCGAGCCCCTTTGCCGCGTGCAGGGTCATAAGCGTTGCCGACTCGCGGCCCGTGCCGCTACGCTCCAGATCCGAGACGAGGGCCACCTGTTCCAGGAACGGAGCAAGTCCCCGCTCATCGCTGGTCCGCTCGAACTCTTCCATGGCAGCCACGAGTTCCTGAAGGTTGGCGAGCCGGTCCGCGGCCTCGTCGGTCCGCTCCTGCCGAAGCCGGTCCGCGTAGCCTGACTCTTCGATGATGCGGGTGGTGAGTTCTGCCAGGGGGAGTTGATCGCGCAGGGCGAAAAACCTCTCCATGACTGCTGCAAAGGCAGCCACCTTACCCCGGGGTGCCGAGGAGAGGAGTCCGCCCGTGGCCGCCTCACCCAGGGCGTCGAGGATGGTGATCCCCCGGCGGACGGCCAGCTCGGAAATCTTGTCCACGGTGCCGGGACCGATCCCCCGAGCGGGAACGTTGATGATCCGCTTGAGCGAAACCTCGTCAGCCGGGTTTGCCAGAACCCGCAGATAGGCAAGGACGTCTTTTACCTCCATACGCTCATAGAACCGCATGCCGCCCACCATGTGGTAGGGGATGCCGTCGGCCACCAGAGCGTCTTCCACCACCCGGGACTGGGCATTGGTGCGGTAGAAGACCGCCACGTCCCGGAGGTCGCCGCCACGGCGTACGTAGCGCTCGATCTCACGGCAGACGAAGCGGGCCTCATCCCGCTCGTCGGCCAGACGGCGGTAAACGATAGGGTCGCCCGGCGGGTTCTCGCTCCAGAGGGTCTTGGCCTTGCGACCCCGGTTGCGTGCCACCACGGCTCCCGCCGCCGCAAGGATGTTCCGGGTGGAGCGGTAGTTCTGCTCGAGCTTGATGGTGGTGACGCCGGGGAAGTCCTTCTCGAAGTCGAGGATGTTACGGATGTCGGCCCCGCGCCAGCGATAGATGGATTGGTCATCGTCACCCACCACGCAGAGGTTGCGGTGCTCACCGGCCAATAGGCGCACGAGCCGGTACTGGATCGGGTTGGTATCCTGGTATTCGTCCACCAGGATCCAGCGCCACTGGTCCCGGTAGCGCTCAAGCACCACGGGGTGCTCCTCGAAGAGGCGGACGGTCAGCATGATGAGGTCGCCGAAGTCGAGGGCGTTGCACTTCTTCAACCGCTCCTGGTAGGCGGCGTAGACGCGGCCCACCACCTCGCCGGTGAAGGTGTCGGCTGGCAGGTCCTCCGGCGCAAGCCCCCGGTTCTTGCAGTCGTCGATGGCCGAGGCAAGCGAGGTCGCAGGGAAACGCTTCTCGTCGAGACCGAGACCGGCCATCACTTCCTTGAGGAGCTTGCCGGAGTCCTTGTCATCATAGATGGCAAAAGAGGAATCGTAGCCCAGGTGGTGAATCTCCCGGCGAAGGATCCGCGCGCAGGTGGAGTGAAAGGTGGCGATCAGGGGAACCTCACCCCCCACGAGCTTTTCCACCCGTTCGCGCATCTCGCCGGCGGCCTTGTTGGTGAAGGTCACGGCAAGAATCTGCCGGGCGGGGACACCCCGCTCGCGGATCAGGTGAGCGATCCGGTGGACGATGACCCTGGTCTTGCCGGAACCGGCACCGGCCAGGACCAGGAGCGGTCCTTCGCCGTGAAGAACCGCGGCCCGCTGGGGCGGGTTGAGATTTTTCAGAAGATCCATGGGGTTAGCCTTTGCAACCATCCGGTACGTTGGGTTAATCACAGGGGACACTGCGGGTTAGGGAGGAGATTCCTCTCAATTACGGGCCATTCACGGGACCTAGTTTCGCGGGCAGACAGTCACCTTGCCGGTGAAATGCTCAACGTGTCTTCCTCTGAGTCCTTTGCGGTAAATGCTTTCGCCGGCCGTTTTGGGTTGAAGCATACCATAGTTGCGGCCTGCCTGAATTTAGTCAAGAATTGTTTATGGCATAATTCGTTAAGCCTGATCTCTGTGTCAGGTGCCGGTGGATATCCGACTCAGCGATGTCAGTTCACTCACTGTACCTAGCGGGGTAGGAATAGTTGAACAAAAAGCCTCTCCTGTTGGGGATCAACGGAAGAGGCTGGTCATTTCAGGCCCCCCCTATAGCAGCCTGCCTGGTTACAGCCTTCCGTAGCAGCGGGCTTGGTGTAACGCGGGGCCGTGCTGGTGATGTCTTCTCCTGTTTGAGGGCGATCTCCCAAGGTCCTTCTTCTGCGTTATCTCGACGTTGCCAAAAGTCGGCTTCACTTTATCGGGTCGCTCCGGGCGAGTTTTGATCAATTCTACAACGGAGCCAACCAGTCTTCTGGTAAGATCGAGCGGGCGGCAGTCGGCTCTGGCTCTGCACTGTCACGCCTTGTCATGCCTCCCGCAATTCAACGGCTACCGGGACTGCGCAATTTCAACACGTTAGCCTATAGTCACGATACTGTCTCACATACAACGACAAAGGGGCTACGGTGCAAACCGTAACCCCTTGTTTTAATGGCGCGCTCGAAGAGATTCGAACTCCTGACCCCCAGATTCGTAGGCCCGCGTCCGTAACTGTACGTTCCTACGTCGAAAACTCAATAAGCCTTCTTGTACCATACACTTAGGCGGTTTGCAACCAAAACCGAGCTGTCACCTAGAAAACACGAAAATCGAGCAAAACCGAGGAAATCTGCGGCTTCCGAGCTTCAAGCCGGGCGCTGTGCGAAAAACGTAAATAAAATCAATGTAATCCATTTTGTGAAGACTTTCCAGCCCCCCCACTTGACCCGTAGATGGACCGTAGCCGGGCCGTGAGCAGGTAATCATCCCCCCCTGATACACTCCTCTTCCCCATGATTCTTTCCATCTTCACGCCTCAAAAATCTTGACCTTGCCTACCACTCTGATCCTGCAACCCAGCTGAAGGACCTCCTGCACCTGCATCCTCCGCCTTGTTTACGTTTCGTCGCTGAGATGTGCGAAACGGCAACGTTACGCTGGGATTATCGGGAAAGCGGGAACAGGAATCCGATCCCTTAACTCCAGTCCTAAGGACACAGAATACCGGGAATGTGCCGGGAAGACCCTTCAAGCGACCAGGGGCTATGCGTCGGGCACACGTTCGTTCGTTAGAATCGGGAACAGGGGCGTTCTCCCAGCGGGAACAGGTGACATCACAACCCGACAAAGCCCCCGCCTTGTGACGCTGAACCCCAGGTAAGCTGCCGGGAATTGCACCGGGATGAGCGAACGCCTTGTGTTAAGTGGCTGTACCCGGAACCCCACTCAGTACCAATCACCATGAACGATGTCACAGCTGATCCAGGTCCCATGCTTTAGCCCTACCGAATCGACGCCAGTACGTTTGGGTGTCAACTCGACAGAAGCCCAATCCATGGGCATTCATAGGCCTCAAGGGAATAACGAACAAACTTAGTATGCGCTTTCTGGTGCGGCAGAATCGCGCTCAAAGCTTGACACTACTTAACGGAAAGATAGGAGGCCCCATGAAGACGACTCGGCGTGCCAGAGCCAGTCCATCAAGTACCGTTACGCGGACAGCACCAACACTGACAACTCATATACTCGGCGAACTTTCCCGCCGATCAACAACAAGGAGGATCTGATGGACTTTTGGGATGGGGAGTATGAACTCCCTGAAGGGTTCGGCATTGAGCATGACTGCCTGTTCGGCACTGACAAGGAAGGGTGCCCGGTGTAGCGCTCCCGGTACCCTGGACACAAGATAAGAGTCACGCAGCCATCTGGAGTTGATACTCCTCGAAGGCCTGTCGTGGGCTTCTGAACCCGAGTTTTTCGACCAGCCACTTCTGGTTGTAACGACCCATGAAGTCAGCAACTGCCGCCCGAACTTCTTCGATGGTGCGGTAATGGCGGCCATAGATGACCTGCTCTTTGATAGTCCTATTGAACCGTTCGGTGACCCCGTTGGTCTGGGGTTCGGCAACAAACGCAAAGCTGGGGGTGATTCCCCAGAACTTGATCTGGTTCTGGAAATGCTCCGAGAGATACTGAGTGCCGTGATCCATCCGCAGTACCAGCCCTCTGGCAGCAGCGGCACCGACCGAGCCGAAACGGGCCTTGATTGCCATAGACAGTGGCTGGAGTGCGGCGAACCGATCGCCATTCTTGGTGACATGCCAGCCGACGCATTCGGCATTCCAGTGCTCGACGGCGGTAAACAGCCAGCACCAGCCTTCTTCCGAGGTGAAGACCTTGGTGCCATCGGTGCCCCACATGACGTTGGGAGCCGCTGTGATGATCTTGCCGTCGTGCTTTTTGGGCTGTCCCTGGACAACCCGGTGAGGAGAAAGCAGGTTGTTCTCCCGCATGAGACGCAACACCCGCTTGCGGCCGACCTTGATCCCTTTGACGAACCGCAGGCGCCCCCAGACCTTGCGGTGCCCCTCGCCGATGAAGGAGGACGTTTCCAGATCGGTCTGGATGAGGGCCAGCACCTCATCGTCAGTGAGCGGTGTTTTCGGACCACGCTTCAGCAGTGTCAACGGCACTGCTTTCCTGGCGACGCGACCATAGAACGACGAGCGGGGCATTTCCCAGGCGCAACAGACGCGCTGCACACCGTAGGCTTTACCAGTAGTAGGGGAGATCGCAGCGCTCATTTTTTCGATCTCCTCGGGGCCAAAGGGTGGGCACGTCTCGCTTTCTCTCGGAGAAGCTCATTCTCCATGGTGATCTCGCCGATGCGTTTGAAGGCGGCATCGAGTTCGGCCAGGAGCGGATCGCCTTCACGAGCCTTGAGGGCGGATTCAATCCCTTGGAGAGCCTTCTGGTGCCATTGCTCCAGGCGATAGATCTCGATGCCCAACTCGCGGGAAAGAACATCGACAGGTTCACCCCGCATCAACCGCAGGACAACTTCCTTCTTGCGGTTGGCGCTCCAACGTTTGACTTCCGGTGCCGCTCCAGTCGAGCTACGCTCTCCTTCCGCTGCACCGGGACGATTACCATCCTTTTCCATTGACGACCTCCTTGAACACGTAGATTTACCTCATTTTCGTGTCCAAGAAAACCGGGGCCGCCATA